>CAYRBW010000161.1:0-5297 GCA_964422575.1 uncultured Limnohabitans sp. | reverse complement strand
CAAAGTAATCGCGAAACTTGGACACGTCGGCGTTGTTTTCGTCCTTGCCGTCGGCCAGCTTGCTTTTGAACAGGCCTTCGTTCCATAGCCATTCGCGCAGGGTTTGCACCAAAGATGCGTCTTCGGCCCAGCGCTCGCTGAGCAAATCACGCACGCCATCCAACACGGCGGCCGTGGTGGTGAAGTCAGCACCTTCAATCGCGCCTGCAGCCAACACAAAAGCTTGGGCTTCGGCGTGCGGGTCAAGCGTTGGGTCGGCTAACAGCTTGTCGGCCAGGGGCTCCAACCCGGCTTCTCGGGCGATCATGCCTTTGGTGCGGCGCTTGGGCTTGAAGGGCAAATACAAGTCTTCCAACTCTTGTTTGGTGGGTGCGGCATCGATGGCGGCCAGCAACTCGGACGTCATCTTGCCCTGCTCGGTGATGCTTTTGATGACGGCGGCGCGGCGGTCTTCCAGCTCGCGCAAATAGCCAAGGCGGGCTTCTAGCTCTCGCAGTTGAATGTCGTCCAAGCCATTGGTCACTTCTTTGCGGTAACGAGCAATGAAGGGGACAGTGGCGCCACCATCCAGCAACTCTACCGCGGCTTTGACCTGTTCAGGGCGGATCCGGATTTCTGAGGCCAGTTGGGCCAAGATTTTCTGCATGTCTCAGGTCACATCTTTAGAGGGAAAGCGGGCGAGTTTGCCACAAGCAACATCACCCCACCTGTGGCGTGTGCGGTTTGGCATGTCCAGCGTCAGGCGTGCGTGATCGTGACAGGCAAAGAACCCTCCCATGTGGCTTTTGGGCACGAAGTGCGCCACTGTTTTGGAGGCCACGTCCATAAATAAGAAGACGAAGCCGAACGTTTTTGACGCTCAGCTCCACGGCATTGACCGACTCAGATGCTGCGCCAGGTCCGGCGTGAACCTGCCCCCACTTCAGGGTGAGTCGCAAAAGGGTCAGCGCACTTCAAGCCTTGCCCGGATGTAACGTAAATTAAAAATCAATACCCTGGCCGCAATTCGGTCCATGGCCGCTGCCCTCACGGGTATCGCGTTGGGTGCGTTTTTGGGCATTGGCACCGCCTCATGCTGTGGATCATCTGCTTCAACCATGGCATCACTGAGCGCAGGATGGTGCTGGCGACATTCCTGGATGAGCGCGTCAATGGTCGCAGCGGCCAATCTTTGATGGCCATTGTTGAGTGCAGGTATCAGCACAGCAAACTGGCGGTTGAGCCGGTTTTGCATCTCTGCGTTGACATGTTCATATTTCAGCCATGTTTGCGTGTGGGCCTGCAAACTGCGCGCCAATTGCGCAGCGTTGTACGGCTTGGGGATGGGAATGACGGGCGCTAGAACCGGAACCAAGACGTAATCTCGACTTTGGATTTCTTGGATTTTGTTATTCCAAAATGGCGTCTCAGGCAAATTGTCCAGCCCCCAAGGCTCTTCGGTCGAGCCGGTGAGCTTGGCTCTTGCCAAGCCAGGCAATTCGGGTCTGAGTACCGTGAAACCATCTTGTGAGCGACCTATGGCTATCCCATCCGGATCGCTGTCTTTGAGCCCCGGGGTCCAGACCAAACTGGTTTGGCCAGCTTGCTCATCCACCCTCAGCGCGGTGGTCCAGCCTGAGGGGGCTTTGAGGATGCTTTTTTCAAAGTTTCGTTCGGCTTCCAATACGGCCCAGTACTGCATGGTCCACCTTTCTGTGTCCCTGATATTGGCTGTCACAGGTGGCAAGTTCGGGACGGTATAGATGAGTGGTATGCCCCAGATGCGGAACGAGTCCACAAGTTGTTTGGCATTGCGCCGATTGGTCACCTTGTAACGATAGACCCATGTGCCTGGCGTTTGGCCACTGACGGTGCTTTGGATGGCTGGAGAGATCGCATTTTGCTGGACATAGGTTTTGTGTACCCATTGCAGCGTTTCCGGGTCTTGGTATTGCAAAAGCCAGGTGTTTTTGGTGGCATCGTAGGTGGCTCGGTCTTGGGCTTGAGCCATTCCCAGCGTCAAAACCATCAAACCACAGATTGGAACAAGATGAGTTATGGTGCGCATGTTATTTCTCCGTGGTCCAGCAGCTGTTTTGTTTTTCCAAATAAACATGAAAATGGGCTTGCAGCGCGTAATGGTGCAGCAACGAAAAAGGCACTTGGGCTGCCCGTTCTTCGCAAAACTTTTTGTAGAAAGACTTCTGTTTACCCGAAGAGACTGGGTTTTGTGCACGGGTGAAAGAAATGTCGATTTCTCGCCCTTCCCGATGCCCCGCATGGGGTGCTTTCCAGTCTGCGCGGATGTCGTAGCGACCACCCCACGGCAGGCTTGCATCGTTCAAGGCCACGGTGCCCCAGCCCTCTTCTGAAAAAACTTCAATAAGTCTCAATAAATTTTTCAGAGACCGATCTGTCAAATAGTACTGATTCCGGTGATATCGGCCATTTCCCGCGTGTGTGTGGTCCACACTGGTCAAAGCATAGACATATGTGCCATCTTGTTTTCGGGGTGGACTTGGCGAAATGGGCAACAGACCCGGCACTTTGACATGAATATTGGCACTGGCCGTCGGGTTGGCGCAAGCGCCGCAGTTGGCCGTGATCGTGTGTGTGCCCGCAACAGCGGGTGCTTTAAAGAAAAATTTAATGTCCCCATTGGCATCGGTGATACCGCTGGAACTGCTGAGTGTACCCAGTGGACGTTGGTTGTCATGGTGTTCATGCTGACCAGAATAGGCCATGACGTTGATGGAAAACGTGATGGGTACACCCGCAACGGGTGCACCAGCTTTCTTGACGTTTGCAAGCAAGGGAGCATCTGTGTACCCAGACAAACCAATGGGTTTCATTTCTGGTACAGAAGTCAAGGTCAAATGAGGCAAGGGCTCTGGCGCGTTTTGCACGCAGACATTGGCACCCCCTGGTCCGACGCCCAAAGGGACAGCGCCGTCAGGGGTGGTGCCATAAGGACCAGCAAGACGACTTGACCACCATGTGTGGGGATAGGTCTCCGGTAAATAGCCGATGGGGCACGCATAAGCCCAAGTGCCCCATATGTTGGCGTTGCTGCAGGTCACGTCTGCATCGCTTTCATAGGTCAAAGTTCCGTCAGGGCATAGAGCTTGTGGTGTGTTGTAAAAACGTGTGCCGCCGTTGCCTACATCAATCCAGCCGGAGGCAGCACTGGCCACTGTTCTGGGTGCTGTTGCATTGGCGATCGGGGGCAAAAAAAAATAGCGAGTACACCCCAGCAGATGGTCGTTTTCATGTGTCGCATCTCCTGAACAACATGCTGCGCCGCTGTGCAAGGTAAAACCGATCAATTCTTGCTGTTGATCAGCCGTTTTCATCCAAACTGGGTCAGATGCTGCGACACCCAAGGTCTGGATGGTATGCACGACACCACTTTGTCACAGTTCAAGCGAATGTTGAAGAGGAAAAAACCAGTTCAAAACCATGGTTTACCCTTGCCACGGCAAAGTACCCGGATCAGGTCTGCTCAGATGGCGAGCAGCGGCTACTTGCGCAAGGCTTGGCGCAGGCCCTCGCCCAGTTCGGGCCTGGCGGCAAACGGGTCAGGCGGATTGAGGCCCTGAACCATCGCTTCCATCCGGCTTTGCACATTGCCCAGAGCCTGAGGGTGACTGTAGATGTAGAACTGGCCCGCCGCCACCGCGTCAAACACCTTTTGCGCCACATCAGCGGCCGACACCTTGCCACTGCCAACCGCTTTGTCACTTTGCGCCTGACCAATCAGCTGGCTGGCGGTGGGCTTGTCTGCAGCCAAGTCTGCTGGGCGATTTCGGTGGCTCTGGCTGATGCCGGTGGGCACAAAGTAGGGGCACAACACACTGGCGCTGACTTGATCGCTCACCAACTGCAAGTCTTGGTACAAGGTTTCCGTCAGTGAGACCACGGCATGTTTGCTCACGTTGTAAATGCCCATATTGGGGGGCGTGAGCAAACCGGCCATGCTGGCGGTGTTGACGATGTGGCCTTGATACGAGGGATCGGCTTTCGAGGCTTCGAGCATCATGGGGGTGAACAGGCGCACGCCGTGCACCACACCCCATAGGTTGACACCCAGGACCCACTCCCAGTCGGCCACCGAGTTTTCCCAGACCAAGCCCCCCGCCCCCACGCCCGCGTTGTTGAACACAAAGTGCGGTGCGCTAAAACGGGCTTTGACATCGGCGGCCAATTGCTCCATGGCCTTGGCGTTGGACACATCGACCTTGCGTCCCAAGATCTGAGCGCCTTGGGCACTCATTTCGGCTTCGGCTTTGTCCAAGGCGTCTTGCTGCACATCAACGAGCACCAGGTTCATACCCAGCTTGGCCCCGATGCGTGCGCACTCCAGACCAAAGCCGGAACCGGCACCAGACACGCGGGAAATGAACGTGGACGGTGCCCGAACGGTCACCTGTACGACGCAAGGTGTAGCGCGTGCGGGTGGCAGCGATGAGCGCGCCTTCGGTCGGCTCCAAACCAAAGTTGTCGGCCGCAATCACCACCTGGCTGCCCAAGGCGATGCCGTGCTCGTCCTGAAAGACCTCACCCTGCACTGCGGCAGGCGTTGAACTGCGGGCGGTTTGCAAGGCTTCTTCGGCGCTGCATTTGCCCGGTGAGCCGTGGCCGATGGCCTTCATGCGGGCCATCCAGCTTTGGATTTCGGGCATCGCGTCCAGAATGCCCGCCATCGCAGGTGTGTGCTCTTGGGTGAACCACAGCGGGTGGTAAGCCGCAAAGTCGGCCAAGCACGGCTGGTCACCGAACAAAAAGTCTTGCCCGTGCAGCATGTTGGCGATGCGACGCAGGTAGCTTTTGTACGTGGCAGCAGCATCGGTGGACGACATGCGGGCGGCTCCGCTGCGCATGGCTGTGCGGTCGGCCACAAAGGCCTGCACGCCTTCAGCGGGTACACCCGCAAAGACCTGCGCCACGCCAGCGGGCTGGAAGTTGTAGGCCATGGCCGCGGTGAATAAGGCGCTGTCGGCCCACTGCGCCACGATGCGAGCCGCACCTTTGACTGCTTCGGGGTAGATCGTGGGCGTGGGTGCCAATTGCTCCAGCACATCGCAAATCAGTGCGGTATCGCAGTAAATGTCCGCGCCGATCTGCAGCACAGGCGTTTTGCGGTAACCGCCCGTGAGCGATGTCAGCTCGGGCTTGGGCATGATCATCGGGATGAACACGCTCTTCCAGGCCAGTTGCTTGTGACCCAGAATGAGTCGAACTTTCTCCGCAAAAGGTGAGGTCGGGTAATGGTGGAGGATCAGATCGGACATGGGGCCAGGCCTCAGACCAGCTTGACC
>CAYRBW010000160.1:0-5299 GCA_964422575.1 uncultured Limnohabitans sp. | reverse complement strand
CGACTTGCCAGCCCGACAGGTACACGGCTTCCAGACCGGCTTTGGCTTGTTGCATGGCCTGGCCAGCACTGATGGCGCCGAAGGCATTGACATAGCCTTTTTTGGCACCGCCGTTGATTTTTTCCCAGAGCTTTTCTGCACCACGCTTGGCTAGCGTGTGCTCAATGGGCATGCTGCCGCGCAGACGCACGACATCAGCTGCGGTGTAACCGCGCTTCACGCCTTTCCAGCGAGGGTTGGTTGCCCAATCCTTTTCAAGGGCGGCAATTTGCTGTTCACGGCTCAGTTGTTGAGTGAGGTTGGCTGGCATGGAGGACTCCTGAAGTCAAGTTGAAATCGGGCGATGTGGGCAGCGAATTCTGCTTTGTCGTTGATAGCATCTTAACTCTTCTACAAGAGTCGGTTCAATTCTTATGTCTTATACAAGACATATTTTTATTTGTTTAAAATCAATATCTTATTAATACAATTTCGCAATATGATTTTCAATTTTCCATATTGAGAAAATTTGCGGCAGCGCAGCATCCAAATATTTCAAGATGCAAAATTCATTCACGCTTCATGAAATTTTCAACGCTTCATGGCTCACCACCATCCCGTCGGCATCGGCATACAACCAATCACCGGTATAAATCAACGTTCCCTGAATCTGCACAGGCACACCGGTCAGGCCCTGATCTGAACGCAATGTCGGCATAGGATTCAAGGCCAGTGCGCGAATACCTATGGGCAGGACAGAAATTTCTGCCAAATCGCGCACACAACCGTCAACCACAACACCAGCCCAACCATTGCGTGCAGCAGCTGTAGCCAAATTGCCACCTAACAAGGCGCGCTGCAAAGAACCAGCACCATCGATCACCAGCACACGGCCGTGACCTGCTGACTCCACGGCCAATTTAACGTGGCTGTTGTCTGCGTAACACTTGACCGTCAACACCGGGCCATGAAAAGCGATGCGTCCTCCGTAGTCTTTGAACAGGGGCGCGAGCACACGAAATTTTCCGGAAATGTCCGACTTGTGTTCATCACAAAAATCACACGTCGAAAAAACAGCGGTGGCGTTTGTTGTCATAGTCGTAGTCATAGGCATAGTGGACCTTAGAAACAAGAAGCCATCCAGTTGAGATGAATTGACTTACACAGCGCATACGCACTGAGGTGGTGCACATCCAGTAACGAACGAACAAAAGCGACGAACAAGACACAGATCCGCAACAACCCCTATAGAAAAATCATTTTTTAGCTTGGAATGTGTCTGTTTCTCCAGTAGCATGCTGTTAGCTGAAACAAACTGTTACTCAGCGACGAACCACCTTCCGATCAAAGGAATTTCATCATGGCAACTGCGAAAAAAACCCCGGCAAAAAAAGCTGCACCCGCTAAAAAAGCAACTCCGGCGACAAAAACCGCTCCAGCAAAAAAAGCTGTAGCACCCGCTAAAAAAGTAGCGGCCAAAGCGCCAGCAAAAAAAGCAGCACCTGCTAAAAAGCGCACGCCCAATCCGGCCTTCATGAAGGCATTGACACCCAGCGCCGCACTGGCTGCTGTCGTGGGCGCAACCCCTTTGCCACGCACTGAAGTGGTCAGTAAGATGTGGGTTTACATCAAGAAGCACAATCTGCAAGACAGCGTGAACCGTCGCGCCATCAACGCCGACGACAAACTCAAGGCTGTGTTTGGCAAGGCGCAAGTCACCATGTTTGAAATGGCAGGCCTGATTGGCAAGCACTTGAAGTAATTCAGACGCGGCCCCATTAAAAAACCCGCCTTGGCGGGTTTTTTAATGGCTGCCTACAAAACAAGCTGTAGGCAGCAAGGCCTGGAAAGTCCTGTTCAGACCGTTTGTTGGGCCAAGGCCGCATGGGTGATGGCGCTGAGAGTGCCACGCGTCGTGATCACCTCTGGATCCAGACGAACTTCGATCAATGTGCCTTCAGGTCGGGCCAGTGCCTCCAACAAAGCCGTTTCAAATTGATCGGTCTTATCAATCCGGATTCCGACATAACCATAGGCTTGTGCCAAAGCAGTAAAGTCCGGATTTTTAAGCTCCGACCCCGTGACATGTGTCGGGTATTCGCGCTCTTGGTGCATGCGTATCGTGCCGTACATGCCATTGTTGAGCAACAACACAATGCTTTTGCCTCCGTGCTGAACAGCGGTCGCCAATTCTTGCCCGTTCATCAGGAAATCACCATCGCCAGCGATGGTGAAGGCCACACGCCCTGTCAACAAATTTGCCGCAATGCCTGCTGGCACACCATACCCCATGGCCCCCACGGTGGGAGCCAACTGTGTTTTGTGCCCTTTGACCAAACCATGGTGCTTGAAAAAGCGGTGCATCCAGCTTGCAAAATTACCTGCACCGTTGGTCAGCACAGCATCTGCCGGCAAATGCTTCTGGAGCGTAGCCACGATCTCGGACATATTCACATCACCGGGCAAGGCTTGTGGCTTCAGATTGTTGACGTAGTCTTGGTGTGCCGTTCGCGTCCATTCGGACCAAGGCAATTCAACTGGCGCCTCCAGCATTTCCAAGCTGCGCGCCGCTGCGTTCATGGTTGACAAAATGGCCAAATCGGCTTGGTAAACACGGTTGAGCTCTTCCGCACTGCCATGGATATGAACCAGTTTTTGCACGGGTTTGGGAGCCTGCAGCAAGGTGTAGCCACCTGTGGTCATTTCTCCAAGGCGGGGACCCATGGCCAAAATCAGATCGGATTCACGCACGCATTGGGCCAAAGCCGGGCTGATGCCGATGCCCACATCGCCCGCATAGTGCGCGTGGTGGTTATCAAAAGTGTCCTGAAATCGGAAGGCATTGGCCACAGGCAATTGCCAATTTTCTGCAAAACGTTGTAAAGCCTGCGCGGCCTGAACCGTCCACCCGCCTCCACCACAAATGACCAAGGGCTTTTTAGCGGCCAACAAAAGATCACGCAAATCGCGCAACGCACCGGGGTCACTCCAGGCTTGCACGGGCTCAACGCGAGGCAAAGCCTGTGCAGATTGAATCGGTTGTGTCAGCATGTCTTCTGGCAAGACCAGCACCACAGGTCCTGGACGTCCGTTCATGGCCGTTGCAAAAGCGCGTGCAATGTATTCGGGTAGACGCGCGGGATCGTCCACCCGCTCAACTCGTTTGGCCATGCCTTTGGTTGATGGGCCAAAAAAATGGGTGTAATCCATTTCCTGAAAGGCTTCGCGATCGCGGGTGTCGCTGGCCACATCCCCCACAAAGAGCACCATGGGCGTGGAGTCTTGGAACGCGGTGTGAACGCCTATCGATGCATTGGTGGCACCGGGTCCACGCGTCACAAAACAGATGCCTGGACGGCCTGTGAGTTTGCCTTGGGCTTCCGCCATGAAAGCCGCCCCACCCTCTTGGCGGCAGGTCACAAACCGAATGGCATCGCGGTGCAAGTGGAAACCGTCGAGCACCGCCAGATAGCTTTCACCGGGAACGCCAAACGCATGGGTAACGCCTTGGGCCAAAAGGCATTCAACGAGCAGATGGCCAGCTATTTTTGTCTTCATGACGCATTGTGCACAAGCTGACTTTCATCAACTGTCACCCGCGTTAGCAGCACATCAAGCTTGCACTGTGGTGCGCCGCCCAACACCAAGCGCCGCCCCGACGCTGAGCAAAAGAACAAAAGCCGCCCCCAATAAGGTCGCGCTGTACCAGCCTTTGTCCATCAAGATGCCAAAAACCAAAGGCGACAAGGCAAACCCCACATCCAATCCGGAATAGACCAAACCATAAACTCGGCCAGTAGCCCCTTTGGGTGTCGCCTTTTTGATCATCAGATCACGGCTGGGACCACCGACGCCAACAGCAAAACCGGTGGCCGCCAAAACCCACAAGGTTCCGAGGTGACCAAACAGGCCACTGGCGCACAAAGCCATCAGCACAGCGGCGCAGCTCATGCAAATGGCCACCACACGGTCATTCATGATCGGGAAACGGGCGGCCACAAAGCCCCCCACCAGCATCCCTACGGCACCGAACAACATGTACGCAGTCAAGGTCATGGAGGCGAGCTCCAAACTCACCCCATGCAGTTCCTTCAAGATAGGAACTGAAAAGTTTTGCACCACCGCCAAAGTGACCGTGGACAACAGGAAAAAGCCAAAGCACCACCAAACCACAGGCAATCGCATGAACGCCAAATCACTTTGCGCTGTGCCCGATGCCGATACTTTCTGTGTGGTGGTCAATAAATGTGCCCGGTTCCACACCAGCAGGCACAAGACCAAGGCATACAGACAGGCTGCAGCCAAAAATGCATGACGCCAACCCCAAAGGACTGTGGTCCATGTGAAAAACACAGGGGCCAAAGCCCACCCCAAGTTGCCAGTCAATCCGTGGACGCTGAACGCATAACCCAAGCGTGGCGAGGAAACACGCTGGTTCAAGATGGTGAAGTCAACCGGATGAAATGGCGCATTGCCCAAACCTGCCAAGACCGCAACACCCATCAGTGCGGCATAACTTTCGGCCATGAACGCCAGCGAACAGGCCGCCATGAAAAGCAGTTGCGAGATGAACAACACAGGCCGTGCACCCACACGGTCGACCACAAAACCAGCACACGCTTGTCCAGTGCCCGAAACCACAAAAAACAAGGTGCTGAGCAAACCCAACTCAGAAAAGCTCCAGCCGAAATCCCGCATGAAAACAGGGAACATCAAAGGAAGCAACAGGTGAGAGAAATGGGAGCTGGCATGCGCCATGCCCACCAACCCCATCACTTTGGCATCGTTGCGCCAAGGTGTACCAACAACGCCCGAAGAAGCCAATTGCATAAGTGCCACATCCATTGAGGAGCTGCAACGTGCCCGTTCAGAAACTGAACGCTTGCACCTCGCAGATCCGAATGGAGTTTAGCCTCGAAAGACAAAGGGGGCTGATCCAGCCCCCTTGATTCAAAACGCCCACCCATCAGATCTTGGCTTCAATCACCTTGAAATCGAACTGACCGGGATGTCGCACCGGATCCACAGACACCTCGATGTGGCACTTGGGCGGGAAGCGACCTTCCAGCAACAGTCGAGACAAGGGATTTTCCAGACGCTGCTGAATGGCTCTTTTGAGCGGACGCGCACCAAATACAGGGTCAAAACCCACTTTGGCCAATTCAGACAATGCAGCGGCACTGACTTCCAGGTTCAAATCCATGCGCATCAAACGATCCTTGAGCACTTGCAATTGAATCGACGCTATCGAAGCGATGTGGTTGGCATCCAAGCCGTGGAATACAACCGTCTCGTCAATACGGTTCAAGAACTCTGGACG
>CAYRBW010000159.1:265-5362 GCA_964422575.1 uncultured Limnohabitans sp. | reverse complement strand
GTGTTTGAAGAAACCCTGAACCAGGTGGCCATGGAGTGGCTGGACGCCGCCACGCTGCAACGCCGCTTGGAGACCGACGGGCCGCTGCCCGCCGAATACCGCCGGGTCGATTTAGTGAACATGCTGCACCACGAGGTCTGGGGTCAGGGCTTTGCACCACCGGTGTTTTGCGAAGAAATCGAGATCATGTCGCAGCGCTTGGTGGGCGAAAAGCACCTGTCGCTCAAGATGAAGCACCAGGGCCAGCCGGTGGACGGCATCTGGTTTGGCCGCACTGAGCCTTTGCCTGCACGGGTGAAACTGGCCTACAGGCTGGACGCCGACGATTGGCAGGGCCAAAAACGCGTGCGGTTTTTGTTGGAAGGCGCCGAGGTTTGAGTTTCAGTGTTTGGTCGCCACTTTGCCCTGCAAGGCATTGAGCACGGGGGCTGACACCAGCCCCGACACATCGCCCCCCAGTTTGGAAATCTCACGCACCAGCGTGCTGCTGATGTGTTGCACATGGGCGCTGGTGTGCAGGAACACCGTATCGATTTCTGGTGCCAAGTGGCGGTTCATGCCCGACATTTGGGTTTCGTAGTCGTAATCGGTCACCGAGCGCAGGCCGCGCACGATGACCTGGGCGTTTTGCGAACGCACAAACTCGACGATCAAGCCGTCAAAGGGCATGGCTTTCACATTCGGGCAATCGGCCAACGCGGCTTGCGCCAGCGCCACCCGTTCGTCCAAGTTGAACAAGGTTTTTTTGTGGTGCGCCACAGCCACGGCGATGATGATCTGGTCAAACATCTGCGCGGCACGGCGGATCGCGTCTTCGTGGCCCAAGGTCAGAGGATCAAAAGTGCCCGAATACACAGCGGTCACATCGGCGTTGGCAGATTGGCTCATGGGGTGTCCTTGAAATAGGTGGTCGGGCTTGAAGCGTTGGTCGGACAAATTATGCGGTCCGTTGCAACAAATGGGCATGCACAGCGCCCGCTTTCAGGTGACGTTCGCACTGCAAACCCAAGGCAGCCAATGCTTGCGTGGTCCAAACCACAGGGGCTTCCAAATAAATCCATCCCCCCGCAGGCACGGCACGGGCTGCAGCTTTGAGCGCTGGTTCAAACCAGGGGCCGTCAAAAGGTGGGTCCAAAAAGACCAAATCCACACTGCCCGTAGGCAAACGGCCCAAAGCGGTCACGGCATCGCCTCGCTGGACGTTGACCATGTCCGCTTTCAGGCGCGTGACGTTGTCATGCAAATCGCGCACAAGCACGGCGTCTTGCTCAACCATCAGCACATGGGCAGCGCCACGCGAGGCGGCTTCCAGGCCCAGCACGCCCGTGCCCGCAAACGCATCCACACAGCGCCAGCCAGTCAAGTTCTGGCCCAGCCAATTGAACAGGGTTTCGCGCACCCGGTCGGGTGTGGGGCGCAAGCCCGGTTTGTCCAGCACCTTCAGTCGGGTGCGCCGCCACTGGCCGCCGATGATGCGCACTTCGTGCGAGGGCGGGCCTTTGGGCATCGGGTTCTTCGGTTTTTTCGCAGCGGCATGACGGGCTGCGCCGCTCAGTGGTGGACGTTTGGATGGGGTTGATGACATAGCTTGCGAGTGTAAAGGTCCAAAGCCTTGAAACCCGCCTTGTCCTTCAGGGTTGGCCACCCACCACCACCGTGACCATGCGATCAGGCTGCAGCACGCGCGCCATCGCGCGACGCACATCGGCCAAGCTCACGCGCTCGATTTGTGTGGTCCATGTATCCAAATAGTTCAACGGTAAACGGTTCCAGGCGATGTTGGCCACGTTGTCCAAGAGCTTGCGGTTGCTGTCAATGCGCAGCGCAAAACCACCCATCAGATTGGATTTGGCAGCCTGCAGTTCGGCTTCGCTCGGCCCCTCGCGCACAAAGGCTTGCACCACATCTTTGGCGACCGCGACCGCTTGTGCGGCTTGGTCAGGTCGTGTTTGCAGACCCACGGTAAACGCCCCCGCATGCAGACCCGGCGAAAAATAGCTGTAAACGCTGTAGCTCAGACCCCGCTTTTCCCGCACCTGCTCGGTCAGACGAGACACAAGGCCCCCACCGCCCAAAATATGGTTACCCAGCAGCAAGGCGAAGAAATCAGGATCGTTGCGCATGTAACCC
The DNA here is from genome assembly GCA_964422575.1 of uncultured Limnohabitans sp. Taxonomy (GTDB): domain Bacteria; phylum Pseudomonadota; class Gammaproteobacteria; order Burkholderiales; family Burkholderiaceae_C; genus Limnohabitans_A. The sequence continues at coordinate 3,232 of CAYRBW010000159.1, read as the reverse complement.
GGCTGACCCATCAGAACATGAGACTGGGCCGAATCGAAAGGCACACTCAGCTCTTGCGCGGCCGACAAAGCCGCCACCTCGGCCACAAGAGGCAAGGGTTTGCAAGCGGCGCTGTTGGGCCACAAAGACAACATGCGCGAGACCAACGCATCGGTCTGCGCACGGGTGAGCGCACCCACCACGCTCACGGATGCTCTGCAAGCTTGTAGGGCCTGGGTGTGCAGTTTTTGCAAGTCCAGCACCGAGATGCGCGACAAGGTTTCAGGTGTACTGCGGTAACCATAAGGGTGCGTGCCGTAAACGGCAGAGGCAAAGCGCTGTTGCGCCACGTTGGCAGGCTTGGTGATGGCTTCACGGATCGCCGCGCTCAGGCGCTCGCGGTCGCGCTCCCAGATGGCCTCGGGAAATGCCGGATGCGCCATTTGACGGGCAGCCAAGGCCACCGCCTTGTCCAGCAAGTCGGGGTAACTCAGGCTGCGCAGCGCAAAACTCATGCGGTCTGCACCCGCGCTGGCACCAAAGCTCGCCCCGAGGTCGGCCCAGGCCTCACCGATCTGGTTCTCATCCATGGCCTGCGCGTAGGGTGCTTGGCCTTGAGGGTGGGCGCGTGTGCCACTGGCGATTTGACCGGTCATGACGGAAGCCAGGCCCGCTTGCGCTGCGGGGTCACGGCGACTGCCTGCGTCAATGTCGATCTGGACATCCACCATGGGGATGGCGTGGCTCTCGACCAAGTACACCCTTGCACCGCTGGGCTGGATCCAGTGCTGAATGGGCAAAGCCGCTTGGGCCCAGGAGCCGCCCCAGCATGTCAGCACCAGGGCCGACTGACGCCAAACCTTTGGGCTCACAGACAGAAAAGGGATCAAGGACATGGTGGATGGAACTTTCATGAGGTCAAGGCGGCTCAATGGCGTGCGCCTGGCAAAGCTCGGCGCGCACGGGGCTGGCCAGACAAGGGTTGGGGCCGCAAGACGGCCACCGTGAGGTTGTCATCGCCAAAGTATTTTTGTGCCACCGCCTGCACCTGAGCAGGTGTGACCTGCCGCAAACGGGCGATCAGTTTCGGGCCGTAATCGGCCGGCAGCCCCAGCGTCCAAGCCACGCCCAGTTCACGGGCCTGGTTGAAGACCGAGTCGAGTTTGTAGATTTCGCTGGCCACCCACTGGGTCTTGACACGCTGCAACTCCACGTCGGTCACACCCTCGGCGGCCACGCGCTGCACCTGGCCGCGCAGGGCGACCTCCAATGCTTCTGGGGTTTGACCCTTGGCCGGCACCCCATCCAGATAAAAGAACTGCGGCCCCCTGCCCATCAAACCGTTGTACGCGCCAACACTGTCGGCCAGTCGATTCGCCCCTTGTGTCAAAGTGCGCGCCAAACGCGCACCACTGTAACCGTCCAGCACAGCAGCCAACACCGTCAAGGCCAGTGCATCGTCGTGCTCGGTCGAGGCGGTCAAGCTGGCCAGACGCGGCACCTTGAAGGCCAGCGTTACATACGACTGCTCGGCCGGCGCTTTGAAGTCGAGACGGCGCACGCCCTGTTGTGCAGGCTCTTCGCGAGGTTTGCGCTCGGGCACGGCGCGGGTCGGGATCGCGCCGTAATATTGATCAGCCAACGCCTTCACACGCCAAGGATCGACATCACCTGCCACTACCACCACCGCATTGGCGGGCGAGTACCACTTGCGGTAAAAATCGCGCGCATCTTGCGCCGTCATCGCATCCAGATCACTCATCCAACCGACGATGGGGCGGCGGTAAGGCGAAGCCGTCAAGGCCGTGGCCGACAGCATCTCGTGCAATTGGGCGCGTGGGTTGTCTTCGGTGCGCAGGCGACGCTCTTCTTTCACCACTTCCAGCTCTTTGGCAAATTCGGCGTCTGACCATTGGTTGTTGGCAAATCGGTCGGACTCCAGGCGCATCACCGCTTCGAGCTGGTCGGATGGAATTTGCTGAAAGTAACCCGTGTAATCCTTGGCAGTGAAAGCGTTGTCCCGACCACCCAATGCCGCCACTCGGCGCGAAAACTCCCCAGCGGACAGACTGGGCGTACCCTTGAAGAGCATGTGCTCCAGCACATGGGCCACGCCGCTGGTGCCGTCCACCTCATCCATTGAGCCCACCCTGAGCCAAACCATGTGCACCGCAGTGGGCGCGCGGCGGTCGGGCTTGACCCAAAGCGCCATGCCGTTGGCCAGGGTGAAGGTGTGTGCCCGAGACGCTGCGCCCTGTGCGGGCGGGGCGTCGGTCTTTTGCTGGCCTGGCGAGGCTTGCGCCCCAACGCTGCAACTGCTGACCAACCAGAAGGCCGACAGCGAAATTCCCAAGAGAAAGTTCGGTTTCATAGAATGCATGATCCTTGAAATCCACGCCATGTTCAGTTTCTTCAAAAAAAAATCCCCCGCCCCAGAGGTTCAATCCACGCCCGCACCGACGGTTGAACCCGTTTCAGCGCCTGGTTTGGCATCCACAGCAGCCCCGCAACTGACGGCGCAGCCCACTGGTCTGACGGCCGCCCCTGCCGCTCGCCAAGGCTGGCTGGACCGCCTCAAAGCAGGCCTGCGCAAAACCGGCTCAAGCATCACCACGGTCTTCACCGGCACACGGATCGACGACGAACTGTATGAAGAGCTGGAAACCGCCTTGCTGATGGCCGATACCGGGGTCAAAGCCACCGAACATTTGCTACAAGACCTCAAGCGCCGCATCAAAGACACCAAGGCCACAGAACCCTCGCAGGTCAAAACGCTGCTGGCCGACGCCATCACCGATCTGCTGCTGCCCTTGCAAATGCCCTTGTCGATTGGCAATCACCACCCCACCGTGATCATGGTTGCGGGCGTCAACGGTGCGGGAAAAACCACCTCCATCGGCAAACTGACCAAACACCTGGCCGACGCAAACCTGAGCGTGTTGCTGGCCGCTGCCGACACCTTCCGCGCCGCAGCCAAGGAACAGTTGG
>CAYRBW010000159.1:0-255 GCA_964422575.1 uncultured Limnohabitans sp. | reverse complement strand
GGCCAGGAGCTGGCCCGGCGCGTCCAGTCCGACACCACGGTCGAGATCGTCAGCCAACAAGGCGGCGATCCGGCCGCGGTGAGCTTTGATGCCGTCACCGCAGGTCGCGCCCGGGGCCGCGACGTGGTGCTGGTGGATACAGCAGGCCGCCTGCCCACGCAGACACACCTGATGGAAGAGCTCAAGAAGATCAAGCGTGTGGTGCAAAAAGCCGAAGCCACAGCCCCCCATGAAGTGCTGCTGGTGATCGACGGC
>CAYRBW010000158.1:0-5370 GCA_964422575.1 uncultured Limnohabitans sp. | reverse complement strand
CTGGCACATCGCGCCAGCCCAGAACCAGCTGGCCTTCGGCCTTGACGGCACGTTCCAGCTCCTGCTCGCAAGCCATGCGCGAGGCATGTTCCTTAGGCAAGAAAACCATGCCCACACCGTATTCGCCAAACTGGGGCAAGACCACACCTTGCTTGGCCATTTCGTCGCGGTACAACGCGTCGGGCAGCTGGATCAAGATACCGGCACCGTCGCCCATGAGCGCGTCTGCACCCACAGCACCCCGGTGGTCCAGGTTTTCAAGGATCTTCAGAGCCTGCGTCACGATGGCATGGCTCTTTTGACCTTTGATATGGGCCACGAAGCCCACACCACAAGCATCGTGCTCATGGGCCGAGTCATACAAACCGGTCGATTGGAAATGTTCTTTTGCGGATGCCGTGGTCATGGCGCACTCCTAAGGGTTTTTACGCAGATCGAAGAGTGTAGTGCACTGCAGCATCCATGCCAAACTTTTTAATTGGGGTCAGATCCCAATTAATTTTCCTTTTGATGAGGTCTTGATTTAATTGGGGACGGATTCAAACGGCCATCTTTTTTGCTGGACGCCCCGGCTTCCCTGGCCCCAGCCGTCGCGTCGTGTACTGCTGCAACTCACCCAGAAAATCGGCCGAGCCCAAAGCCCAGCCCGACAGAGCGCTTTGGGTCAGCTGCTGTTTCTCAGACTGCACCAAACCCGTCTGTACCAGCCCGGCATAAGCGGCCTCGCGTGCAAAGGGCGTGTTGCCCAAGCCCCAAAACAGGGCATGCGGCGTCACCAACTTGTCGCTCACCTGCCCAATACAGTGTCTGTAGCTGGACCATTTGAAGTCGGCCGCTTGCGCCACCATGCCCGCCCGTACCGGATTCAGGTCGATGTAGACCATGCACGCCAAAAGATAGCGCTCACTCTCAATCAGATTGCTGCGGTAGCGCCCTTCCCACAAGGTGCCGGTGCGCTGGTGCCGCAAATTGAAATACCGCACATAGGCCCGGCCCACCGCCTGCATCATCTGCGGCAGACCCGTGTCGGTATCGGGTGTGCCCAGCAAATGAAAATGGTTATCCATCAGCACATAGGCATGGATGGCCACCTTGAAGGTCTGCGCATGCTCTTGCCACAGCGCAAGCAAACGCTCGCGATCCGCGTCATCGCGCACAATGGGCTGGCGGTCGTTGCCACGCTGGATGACGTGGTGCGGGTAGCCTGCGACGGTGAGGCGGGGTTGACGGGCCATGGGCATCTCCCTTTGTGAGACCGCAGTTTAATTGGGATCTGACCCCAATTAAAAACAAATCTCAAAAACCACTTACGCTGTAAAAATAGATGCTCATTTGTCTGCTTTTTCGAGAGGTCACCTTGAGCCGTGTTTTAAAAGTTTTTGCTTTTTGTCTGTCGCTTTGGCAGGCCGTCAATTCACACGCGATGACCCTGGAACGCGTGGGTAACGACCTTTTCGCCACTGGCCCCACTGTTGATCAGGACTTTTTGCAGTTCAAAGAGGCCTTCGCCAAAGGCGGCATTGAACGGCTGATTTTGGTCAATGGGCCAGGGGGTGACCTCTGGACCGGCATGCGAGTGGCGCGCATGGTGCAAGAAACCAAGGTGCACACCGTGGTTTCGGGTTATTGCATGTCGGCGTGCTCCCTGATTTTCATGGCCGGACAAGTGCGCTCCTTTGGCACGGGGAGCTTGCCAAGAGTGACCATGGTGGGCATTCACGGCGCACATGACCGGGACTCCAAACGCGTCAATCCGAGTTTCATGCCTCAGATGTACGCCTTGTACAAGCTGCAAATGGGCGACAAATTTGATGCCCAGGTCATCAACCAAGCGCTGTATGACATCAAGGAGGCCTCTGGATTTTTAAGGATTCGCGAGCTTCAACGCACACAAGAAAAAGACCGCACGCCCTGGTTCTGCCCTACTGGTCAAACGCCTTTCGATCAGTGCCAACAACACACCGGCAAAGACGCCTTCAGCCTGGGCGTGGTGACACAAACCGAGACCGTGCCACTGCAATTGCCCGCCGGCATGCAAGTGCAACTGGGCTTTTTTGGCAAGTCCTTGGGCGCGCCCATGGTGGATATGCATGACCGCGCCGACACCCTGATAGAGGGACTCTGCAAAGACCAGTTGCTGTGCAAGACCATCGCAAAAAGAACCTTCAACAATTACTTCAGTGCAAAGCACAACAAAGCCATCGCCATCGGCTGGGGCAAAACAGGTTACGGCCTGCGCGGGGACCTGGATGACCCCGGTCGGGCCATGCTGGGGGCGCTGTACCAATGCAATCACGCCAAAAACAACCCCAAACTTTGCCGCCTGGTTTCTGTCAACGAGCACGAAGTGCTACCGCTTTACGATGAAGAGCAAACCCAAAGTGCTGCATTACTGGCCACACTACCGCAGCCCGCAGCGGCGCACAGCCAAGCAGAACGAGATGAACCGGGCACCTTTACCCCCTCCAGCTTGCGCAGCGGTCATCACGTTACAGGCATGACCCCCAAAGCGTTGGAAGGCATTCAACGCTGGGACACAGCCACTCTGGCCCAAGCCTTAAAGCAAAACGAACGCCCTGTCGTCATCGACGCGGCGGCCTTCGGCCCGGTGATTCCCGGTGCACTGAGCCTCATCCACAGTGGCTTGGCCTTTGAAGACGCTCAACAGGATTTCGCCTATGCCGAACGCTTTCGACACATGCTGCTGGCTGCAGCCCCCAACTTGAACCAAGCCGTGGTGTTCTATTGCAGCAGTTCAGAATGCTGGCTTTCCGTGAACGCGGCCATGCGCGCCCGTCAGCTGGGTTACACCCAGGTCATCTGGTACCGGGGTGGCATCAATGCATGGATGAAAGCAGGCTTGCCCACCGTTGGCAGAGTGCCAGTGGCTGTTCTCCATTGACCCGAGCCCACATGTGACAGACCGCCAGCGCCGCTGCGCTTAAGCTTGATGTATGAAGACAATTCTTCGCATTGGAGCCGGTGCCGGTTATTCGGGTGACCGCATTGCGCCAGCTGTAGAGTTGGCCCAAAAAGGTCAACTGGATTATTTGGTGTTTGAGTGCTTGGCAGAGCGAACGATTGCTTTGGCGCAGCTGGAACGAACCAAAGACCCGGATGCAGGCTTTGACCCGATGCTTCAGGCCCGCATGCGGGCTGTGCTGCCCGCGTGCATTCACCAAGGCACCCGCATCATCACCAACATGGGCGCAGCCAACCCACTGCAAGCCGGGCACACCGTGCTGGCGGTGGCCCGTGAATTGGGCTTACCACAAGTGCAAGTGGCGGTGGTGCTGGGTGACGATGTACTGAGCACTTTGACGCAAACTGGCATGGCTTTGCCTGTGCTCGAATCTACACAGACACTTGGCGACCTGCAAACTCAACTGATCTCGGCCAACGCCTATTTGGGGGCCGAAGCCTTGCTGCCAGCGCTGCAAACCGATGCACAGGTCATCATCACCGGACGTGTGGCCGACCCGGCACTGTTTTTGGCCCCCTTGATGCATCACTTTGGCTGGGCTGCTGATGACTGGACACGACTGGGGCAAGGTGTGTTGGTCGGCCATTTGCTGGAATGCGCTGCGCAAATCACGGGGGGCTACTTTGCCGACCCTGGCATCAAAGATGTGCCCAACTTGGCCCGACTGGGTTTCCCGCTGGCCGAAGTCAAGGCATCGGGTGACGCCATCATCACCAAAGTGCCAGGCACGGGAGGCTGCGTCACGGTGGCCACTTGCACCGAGCAACTGCTTTACGAAATCGAGAACCCAGCGCGTTACCTACAACCTGATGTGGTGGCAGACTTCTCCCAGGTTCAACTGACGCAGCTTGGTCCCGATCGCGTTCAAGTCACTGGCGGCAATGGCCACCCGCGAACCGACACACTCAAGGTCACGCTGGGTTACCGCGACGGCTTCATTGGCGAAGGCCAAATGAGCTATGCCGGCCCCAGCGCACAAACGCGGGGCCAACTGGCGCTGGACTTGGTGCGCCAACGGCTGGCCGATGGTGGGTACGCCAACTTTGAAAGCCGATACGACCTGATCGGTGTGAACGCGATCTTTGGACTGTCCAGCTCAGCGCAGCCAGAACCCGCCGAAGTGCGTGCCCGCGTGGCCCTGCGCGTGCCCACCCTGCAACAGGCCCAAGATGTGGCACACGAAGTTGAAGCGCTTTACACCAACGGTCCGGCCGGTGGCGGCGGTGCCACACGCTCTGTGCGCGAAGTGATCGCCGCTGCCGCTGTGCTCATGCCGCGCAGCGCCGTGCACACCACCACCGTGCTGCTCACACAGGACCACTGCCATGCTGCTGCGTGATATCGCCCACACCCGCACCGGTGACAAAGGCAACCGGTCCACCTTGTCTGTCATCGCTTATGACAAAAACGACTTTGCACTGCTGGAACAACAGCTGAGCGCCGAACGCGTGAAAGCCCACTTTGCAGGCACCGTGCACGGCCCGATCGAGCGCTACACCCTACCTCAACTGGGCGCGCTCCACTTTGTCATGCACAAGGCGTTGGGTGGCGGCGTGACCCGCTCGCTGGCCCTGGACGCCCACGGGAAATGCCTGAGTGCGCACCTGCTGACATTTGTGATTGAATGATTTTTTGACCCACTGGAGAACCCATGAAACATTTGCGCATCGCCTCTTTGTTGTCTGCCGCTCTGGGCCTCGGCCTTGTGGCCTCCCAGGCACTGGCACAGGCCTACCCCAACAAACCTATCAAGGCCGTTGTGCCATTTGCTGCGGGCAGCGCCACCGACCAGATTGGCCGCGCCTTTGCGCAAAAAATGTCAGAGGTTCTGGGCCAGCCCGTGGTGGTGGACAACCGCGCTGGCGTGAACGGCATGCTGGGCGCCGATGTGGTCGCCAAGTCGGCCCCGGACGGTTACACCATTCTGATCGGGACCAACAGCACCAACGCGGCGCTCAAAAGCCTGATGAAAAAGCTGCCCTACGATCAAGACACCGCCTTTGCGCCGGTGGCCTACATGGGATCGGTGCCGCTGATCGTGGCCGTGAACAACGACGTACCCGCCAAAAACCTGAAAGAGCTGGTGGACTTGGCCAAATCCAAACCTACACAAGTGACTTTTGCCAGCGCCAGCACCTCGCAACTGGTGTCCAGCGAAGTGCTCTCCAGCATGGCCGGCATCCAGATGACCAACGTGCCTTACAAAAGCGGCCCAGCGGCCATGACCGACCTGATTGGCGGCCAGGTGAACCTGTTCACCGCCGACTTTGCCGTGATGCTGCCCCAGGTCAAGGCGGGCAAGATCCGTGGCTTGGCCGTCACCTCGACACAGCGCTCCAAGGCCATCCCAGAACTGCCCACCGTGAACGAAGCGCTGGGCCTGAAAG
>CAYRBW010000157.1:0-5399 GCA_964422575.1 uncultured Limnohabitans sp. | reverse complement strand
CAACAGCACATTGCGGCCTTTGAACTCGCTCTCAATGGTTTTGAGCTTTTGGCGCACCGATTTTTTGCGCTCCGCCTGGCCCGGCATGATGAAAGTGCGCCCAACGTAGCGGTTTTTAACAAACCCCTCGCGGTAAGGAATGCCCAACAGATGCGCCAACTGCGTGGCACTGGGGCGGCTGGACTCCGGGATCGGAATCACCACATCGATGTCGCTGGGCGGCACCGTAGAGATCACGCGCTTGGCCAGCGACTCACCCAGATTCAGGCGGGCTTGGTAAACCGAAATGCCGTCCATCGTGGAATCAGGACGGGCCAAGTAAACATATTCAAAAATACAAGGGCTGAGTTGAGATTTTTCAGCACACTGCTGGGTGTACATCTGACCTTCCAAATCGACAAAGATGGCTTCACCAGGGGTTACATCGCGCTCAAACTGATGGCCCGTGCCATCCAATGCCACAGACTCGCTGGCCAACATGATGGAGCCATCTTCGCCGCGGCCTAGGCACAAAGGTCGAATGCCGTGTGGATCACGGAAAGCCACCAGTCCGTGACCTGCAACCAAGGCGATCACCGCGTAAGAGCCTTTGACACGGCAGTTCACACCTCGCACGGCCTCAAACACGTCCATCGGCTTGAGCGGCAGACCACGGGTGGTCTTTTCCAACTCATGGGCAAGCACATTGAGCAACACCTCGGAATCACTCTCGGTGTTGATGTGGCGGTGGTCGTTTGAAAACAACTCGACCTTGAGCGCATGGGCATTCGTCAAATTACCGTTGTGCACCAGCACCAGGCCAAATGGCGCGTTCACATAAAAAGGCTGAGCCTCTTCTTCGCTGAAGGCGTTTCCCGCGGTAGGGTATCGAACTTGGCCCAAGCCACAGTTGCCAGGCAGGCTGCGCATGTTGCGGGTACGAAACACATCGCGCACCATGCCTTTGGCTTTGTGCATGAAAAACTTGCGATCAAGCTGCGTGACAATGCCTGCTGCGTCCTGCCCCCGGTGCTGTAACAGCAGCAAGGCGTCATAAATCAATTGATTGACCGGTGCGCTGCTGACTACGCCGACTATTCCACACATATATTTCTATCCGTTCAAAACATCGAACAGCCTCGAAAAACTCAAGGCAAATATTCCACAAATTTTTGAGGCAAAAAAGGCTTCAAGCCCGTGAGGACCACCTCCAGCCAGACAGGCCCTTGAGCCGAAGTCCACCAAGCATCCCTCGACACTCCGGTCAACTGAAGGACCACCGTCAAGGCCAGCAGCAACACGACACCACGCGCCAAACCAAATACACCGCCTAAGGTGCGGTCAACAGGACGCAAGCCCACGGTTTCCACCAATTTTTTGAGCAGCCAGGAGACCAAGCCTGCCGCTAACACGGTGCTCACAAAAATCAGCGCAAACGCCACCGCGTATTGCACCGAGGCCGACGCATCTTTGATGAAGGCAAGCCCAGCCGACACGGACGGTGCCAACCACTGCGCCACCACAAAAGCAAGCACCCAACCGGCCAGTGACAACACCTCGTAAACCAGTCCACGCCATAACCCCACTACCATGGAGGTGAGCAACGCCCCCAACAAAATCCAATCGGTGAGAGCTATTGCCATGTCAGAGCCTCAGAACCGATGCGGGCAGATCAAGCTTTCGGATGCGCGCAGCGGCCTTGTCGGCCTCTTCACGGGTTTCATAGGGGCCCACACGAATCCGAGTGGTGCTCTTGCCGTCTTTTTCAACCACCTGGATGTAGGTTTTTAACCCGGCTTGTTCCAACTTGCTGCGAATTTCGCGCACCTTGGCGTCATCAGAAAACGCCCCCACTTGAATGGCCAAACGACCAGCAGCAGGCTTGGTGGCTTGGCCATCCAAGAGTGCCTGCGCTTTGCCGCCGTCGTCTTTGTGCTTGGTCGCAGGCGCTGGCTTTTCAGACTTGGCGGGAGCGGCTGCCTTGGTGGACTCCTTGGCAACAGGCTCTTTTGAGGCCACGGGTTCTTTTTCTTGGGTCTTTTCTGCAGGCGTGGTCACTTTGGAAGGATGCGGCACAGGCGCTGCCACGGTCGCGACGGACAGAACGACCTCTTCTCGCGCATCCAGACTGGCTTGCGGAGAAACGGCCTCAGATGCGGGCAACAAAGGTTTGGCAGGCGCGTGTGCGGCAGGCACTGGTGTGCTGCTGGTCAAAGGCGAGGTGTTTTGCCGATCAGGAATCACGATGGGGGTATCGACCGCAACAGGACGAGGTTGCGTGTCAAACAGCAGCGGAAAACCCACCACCGCCACCAACACCAGAACGACAGAGCCCATCAAACGGTGCCGCGCACGGCGGCGAACGACTTCGATATTTTCGCTGGGAGCAACAGTCACCGCCTCGGCAGAGGTAGTTTGACCAGGAAATCGGAACTTGAAAAAGGCCATGGCGTGGTGCTCACGGGCTGAGGTGTTTGGCTTGCAGACGCGGTATGCCGTCTTTCAAAACACCGCCCACGGTATAGAAGGAGCCAAAGACGACAATTCTATCAGCCGGGTCCGCTGCATCGATGGCCGCTTGCAGTGCCAACATCGGGTCAGCATGGACACTGGACGCGGTGTCACCACGGGTATTTTGAGCGCGCCAGGCCTGCTCCAGATCAAGCGCTTTCGCGGCTCGGGGCAAAGGTAAATCGGTGAAATACCACTTGTCCACCATTGGGTTGACCTTTTGCAGCATGGGCAACAAGTCCTTGTCGGCCATGGCCCCCAGCACCGCGTGGGTGGTCGGATAAAAACCCATGGCGTCCAGGTTGGCGGCCAGCGCCGCCACCGAGTGGGGGTTGTGCGCCACGTCCAACACCAGCACGGGCTGGCCCGGTACGATTTGAAAACGCCCCGGCAGCTCCACCATGGCCAAACCGTTGCGCACCGCCTGCGCTGTGACAGGAATGCGCTGGCGCAGGGCATCCAGGGCAGCCAAGACGCCTGAAGCATTGATCAGCTGATTGGCCCCACGCAAGGCAGGGTAAGCCATGCCACTGTAACGGCGTTCGCGTCCCGCCCAAGCCCACTGCTGCTTGTCGCCAGAAAAATTGAAATCACGACCAAACAGCCAGAGATCAGACCCCACGGCGGCGGCGTGGTCAATCACGCTTTGCGGTGGCACGGGGTCGCTCACGATCACCGGACGCTCGGAGCGCATGATGCCCGCCTTCTCAAAGCCAATGCTTTCACGGTCTTTGCCCAAAATGGCGGTGTGATCGATGTCGATGCTGGTGATCACGGCGCAATCGGCGTCAATGATGTTGACCGCATCCAGACGACCGCCCAGACCCACTTCCAAAATGGCCACGTCCAGGTTGGACTTGGCCATGAGGTGCAGGATCGCCAGGGTGCTGAACTCGAAATAGGTCAGACTGACATCTCCTCTCGCGACCTCAACAGCGGCAAAAGCCTCGGCAAACACCTCGGCACTGGCCGATTCACCGTGCATACGGCAGCGCTCTTCAAAATGCACCAAATGCGGCGAGGTGTAGACGCCTGTGCGGTACCCCGCTTGGAGCAACACCGCCTCCAGCATGGCGCAGGTCGAGCCCTTGCCGTTGGTGCCCGCCACCGTGATGACCGGGCAGTCAAAGCGCAAATCCATGCGGTCGGCCACGGTTTTCACGCGCTCAAGGCCCATGTCAATGGCCACGGGGTGTAGCTGCTCGCACCAGTCGAGCCATTCCTGTAGAGTCTTCATAGGCGGCGATTGTCGCCCAGACTGGTCAACTTCTTTTTCAACAAACACCATGCACCCCATCGTTTACGGCATTCCCAATTGCGACACCGTCAAAAAAGCCCGCACCTGGCTGGCCGACCACGGGTTCGATGCCACATTTCATGACTTCAAAAAGCAAGGCGTCCCGGCAACCGAGGTCGACGCCTGGCTGGCTGCCGTGGGCTGGGAAACCCTGCTCAACCGCAAAGGCACCACCTGGCGCAAGCTTGACCCAGCACTGCAAGTCAGCGTGACCGACAGCGACAGCGCCAAAAAAGTGATGCTGGAACACGCCAGTACCATCAAACGCCCGGTGATTGCCTGGTCATCGGGTCAGTTCACGGTCGGTTTTACGCCTGAGCAGTGGCCTGCTTGATCGGCCTGTCACAAAACTTTACCCAAACACCACGATTCAGACGCTGCGCCCGGCATAAACTCAAGAACACACTGAACCCAGGGACACAACGCCATGAAAAAACTGACACTCACCACTTTGTTGTGCATCGCAGCAGCTGGCGCACAAGCCCAAGAAGTGGGTCAAGTGATCTCTCGGACCGCCGTTTATCAGCAAGCCGCCGTACCTCGCCAGAGCTGTGTCCAAAACGTGCCTCAGGTACCCACTCAGACCTCTGGTGGCGGTGCCATCATTGGTGCCATTGCCGGAGGTGTGATTGGCAGCCAATTGGGGGGGCACAACAGCCAGGGCCTGGCCACCATGGCCGGGGTGATCGGGGGGGCTGTGTTGGGCAACAAAGTGGAAAGCCAAGGCCATCCGCTGCAGCCTCAAACCACGTGCACCACTCAAACCGTCTACGAAAACCGCCTGATTGGTTACAACGTGGTCTATGAATATGCCGGCAAGCAATACAACGTGCAGCTGCCGCAAGACCCCGGTTCCACCATCCCCCTGCAAGTGACGCCCATGAGCGCTCCCCGATCTGAAGCCCCCGCAGCCACCAGCTTGAGCCACCTGTCACCTGCCACCGTGGTCACCGAGTCCCGCGTGGTTTATGTGCCCGCCCCGGCCTACCGCAGCTACCCGCCGGTTTACACCAACATCCACCTCGGTTGGGGATGGGCCGGCGGACACCGACACGGCCACTGGCGTTGAAAGCGTGCACTGCAGCACAGCCGGTCAGGGCCTGCACGGTCTGGCCTAAAATGCTGGCTTGATTTGACACAAAGGGCGTTTCAAGACGCCCTTTTCAATAGATGCGGGCCCATCTCGCCACAGGAACCACACCCATGACCACCGAAAAAATCGACGGTGTCGCCGTCAACACCCAAGCCAATATTTACTTTGACGGCAAATGCATCAGCCACGGCCTGACCCTGGCCAACGGCACCAAACTATCGGTCGGTGTGATCCTACCCGCGACCTTGACCTTCAACACCGGCGCACCTGAAATCATGGAATGCGTGGGCGGCTCTTGCGAATACAAGCTCGACGGCAGCACCGAGTGGGTCAAGTCCAGCGCGGGCGAAGAGTTCAACATCCCCGGCAACTCCAAGTTCGAGATCCGCGTGACCGAGCCTTACCACTACATTTGCCACTTCGGTTGAACCGAGCGCTGAACGGAACCCCATGAGCACCATCTTGCAAAACCTGCCCAAAGGGCAAAAAGTCGGTATCGCCTTCTCGGGCGGTCTGGAC
>CAYRBW010000156.1:0-5425 GCA_964422575.1 uncultured Limnohabitans sp. | reverse complement strand
GCTACCGCAACTTCTGCAACAAGCTGTGGAACGCCACCCGCTTTGTGCTGATGAACTGCGAAGGCCACGACTGCGGTTTGAAAGAACACACCCAAGAAGAATGCACCGTCGGCGGCCCAGTGCATGGCTACTTGGCATTCAGCCAGGCCGACCGCTGGATCAGCTCGCACCTGCAACGTGTCGAGGCCGAAGTGGCTAAAGGCTTTGCCGAATACCGCTTGGACAACGTGGCCAACACGATTTATGACTTTGTTTGGAACGAGTTTTGCGACTGGTATCTCGAAATTGCCAAAGTGCAGATCAACACCGGCGACGACGCGCAAAAACGCGCCACGCGCCGCACACTGATCCGCACGCTGGAAACCATCATGCGCTTGGCGCACCCGATCATTCCCTTCATCACCGAAGAACTTTGGCAAAAAGTCTCGGTGGTCGCGAGCCGTCCGGGCGAGTCGGTCAGCATCGCGGCCTACCCCGTGAGCCAACCCGAACGCATCGACTTGGATGCCGAAGCCCATGTGGTCAAGCTCAAGACGCTGGTAGACGCCTGCCGCAACTTGCGCGGTGAGATGAACGTCTCGCCCGCCACCCGCATGCCCCTGTATGTGCTGGGCGACACCGCCTTCATGCAAAGCGTGGCACCGGTGTTGCAGTCACTGGCCAAACTGAGCGAAGTCAAGGTTTTTGAGACCGAAGCCGAGTGGATCGCTGCCGCACAAGCCGCCCCCGTGGCCGTGGTGGGCGAAGCACGTCTGTGCTTGTTCATCGAAGTCGATGCCGCCGCAGAAAAAATTCGCCTGACCAAAGAAGCTGCTCGATTAGAAGGCGAAATCACCAAAGCCAACGCCAAACTCGGCAACGAGGCCTTTGTGGCCAAAGCCCCGTCCGCGGTACTCGACGAAACCAAGAAACGTGTCGCTGACTTCGGTGCCACACTGGACAAAATTCGCCAGCAACTGCAACGTCTGGACTGAAGCCCTGCTTGGACAAGGAGTCGACCATGAGCCACAACGTCATTCGCAAAGCCGTGTTCCCGGTCGCCGGTCTGGGCACGCGCTTTTTACCTGCCACCAAAGCAGCGCCCAAAGAGATGCTGCCGGTGGTCGACAAGCCACTGATTCAGTACGCAGTGGAAGAGGCTTACGCGGCGGGTGTGCGCCACATGATCTTTGTAACGGGCCGCAGCAAGCGCGCCATCGAAGACCACTTCGACACCGCTTACGAGCTTGAAACCGAACTCGAAGCCGCGCACAAGGATGAATTGCTCGCCCTGGTGCGCTCGGTCCAACCCGAGGACATGGTCTGTGCCTATGTGCGCCAAAACCGAATGCTGGGCCTGGGCCACGCGGTGCTGTGCGCTGAGCCTTTGGTGGGCAATGAGCCTTTTGCCGTGCTGCTGGCCGATGACCTGATGGTCAACCAAGGCAGCTCTGTTTTGACCCAGATGGTCGAGGCCTACACCAAACAAGGTCGCTCGGTGCTGGCGGTGCAAGAAGTGCCACTCGACCAGGTCAAGCGCTACGGCATCGTGGCCGGTGAGTCGGCTGGCAAACAGCTCATCCGTGTCGAGCAAATCGTGGAAAAGCCCAGCCCCGACAAAGCGCCATCCCGCATGGGCGTGGCGGGTCGCTACATCCTGACGCCAGGTATTTTTGACGAGATCCGCAACCAGCCCACGGGCGTGGGGGGCGAGATCCAGTTAACCGACGCGATTGCCCGCCTGATGCAACGTGAAGCGGTCTATGCCTTCCAGTACGAAGGCAAGCGCTACGACTGCGGCAGCAAAGAAGGCTTCTTGGAAGCCACGGTAGAGCTGGCCTTGCAGCACCCGCAAGTGGGTGCATCTTTCCGCGACTACCTCAAGGGTCTGAGCCTCTGATCAGAGTGCAATGCTGATCATTCCCCCTGCGCAAGCGGAGCCCCTGCTCGCGAATGTGTCTGCCGCCCTCAGCGTCGCTTGAGACCAAAGACAAAACTGGTTTCGGTCTTTTCCTGCAAGACCAACTCGTTGCCCGTCTGCCGGGCAAAGGCCTCGAAATCGCGCCAAGCACCCTGGTCGGTCGCGATCACCTTGAGCACCTGGCCACTGACCATGTCGTTCAATGCCTTTTTGGCCTTCAAGATGGGCAGCGGGCAGTTCAGGCCGCTGGTGTCGATTTCTTTGTCAAATTGCATCATGAATTCTCTGTCGTTTGGGCCTGACGCACAGCATCGTCCCAGCTTCTGAAAGTCGGCTCCATGCCCTGCGTGCGCAACCAGTCGGCCAAGGCATAGCCTGTTCCCGCAGACCAGCAAATCAGGTCCTTGAAGTCGAACATCTTGTGCTCGGCCAATTCAGGTGAGAGACGCACTTCGCCTTCGGCCACCGCATGGTAGGCAATGATGACCTGGTTCATGCGCTGGAAGTCGTACACGCCAATCAGCTTGAGTGCCGACACCTTCAAGTTGGTTTCTTCGGCAATCTCACGCGTGATGCCCTCTTCGGGTGTTTCACCCGCCTCCATGAAACCCGTGATCAGCGCGAAATGTCGCCCTGGCCAGGCCGCGTTGCGGGCCAGCAAAATCTGATCGCCCACCTGCACAATGCCCGCCAGCACGGGTGTGGGGTTGTTCCAGTGGGTGAAGTCGCACGCTGTGCAACGCAAGCGCAATGTCTCGCCCCCGTCTTCCATTTGAGAAAGCCACGCCAAAGGGTTGGCGCATTGGGGGCAAAAGCGATATTCAACCATGAGGCATCCTGGGTTCAAGCGGGAAACACACCTGTGGACAAGTAGCGATCACCACGATCACACACAATGAACACAATGGTGGCGTTTTGCACGGTTTTCGCAATCTCCTGCGCGACCCAACAAGCACCCGCGGCAGATATGCCCGCAAAAATGCCTTCTCTTCGGGCCATTTGGCGGCAGGTGTCCTCGGCATCGTTCTGGCTCACGTAAACCAGTTCGTCCACGCCCGCCGGGTCGTAAATCTTAGGCAAATACTCTTGCGGCCACTTTCGAATGCCCGGAATGCGCGAGCCTTCGCTGGGTTGTGCGCCAATGATGCGGATCGCCGGATTCTTTTCTTTCAAAAACCGTGACACACCCGTGATGGTGCCCGTGGTGCCCATGGCACTCACAAAATGCGTGATCTTGCCGCTGGTCTGCTCCCAAATTTCGGGGCCGGTGGTCTCGTAGTGAATGCGTGGGTTATCGGCATTGGAAAACTGGTCCAGAATGCGCCCCTTGCCTTGAGCCGCCATGTTGTCGGCCAAGTCACGGGCATATTCCATGCCGCCGCTCTTGGGCGTGAGGATCAGCTCGGCACCAAAAGCCTTCATGGTCTGGGCACGCTCGATCGACAAATCCTCGGGCATGATCAAAATAATGCGGTAACCCTTGATGGCCGCCGCCATGGCCAGCGCAATGCCGGTGTTGCCCGATGTGGCTTCGATCAGCGTGTCACCTGGCTGGATCTCCCCACGCTCTTCAGCCCGGCGGATCATCGACAAAGCCGGCCGGTCTTTCACCGAACCGGCCGGGTTGTTGCCCTCCAGCTTGCCCAAAATCATGTTGTTTCGAGCAGCTCTGTCGGCTGCGCCCAAACGCTGCAAAGTCACCAAAGGTGTTTTGCCGACTGCATCTTCAATGGTTGGATAAATCATCCCAATAATGTGCCATAATTCAACTCTTCACAAATTCCTGCCCGGGTGGTGAAATTGGTAGACTCAGGGGACTCAAAATCCCCCGCCGCAAGGCGTGCCGGTTCGAGTCCGGCCCCGGGCACCAAAATTAAAGCCGCAAGTTCTTTGAACTTGCGGCTTTTTTCTTGCCCGCAGCCAGTCTTCCGGCAGATATCAATCGATGCTGACACTCCATCGGTCATCCCAATTTTGTTGCATTTGTCGGCGATCTCGCTTGGTGGGTCGACCTTGTTCGATGCTGAGGGCCGGTTCGCGGGCCAAGCGGTTCATCTCGGCGACCTTTTGGCGCTTGACGATGCTTTCGGCGGTTTCTTCGTACAGCAATTGCGCGGCGGGTGCCGGGCCACGCACGCCACTCACGCCCAAAACCCGCACCGTGCGTTCTACTGAACCTTTGCGCAGGTGCACCGTGTCACCCACTTTGACCTCACGTGAAGCCTTGGCATCTTGGCCATTGACCTGCACACGGTTTTTGCCTATTTCGTCACTGGCGATGCTGCGGGTTTTGAAAAACCGTGCGGCCCAAAGCCATTTGTCGATGCGTTGGGCGTTCATGACGGCCTCACAGCCCAAGCGCAAACAAAGCGGCTTGCGGGCTCAAACCGTCTCGCACGTGCGGATAGCGCAGCTTGAGCCTCAACTCTTGCTTCATCCGTGTGTTGTCCACCCGCCGTGACTCGTTCATGAAGCTCAGCAGCATCAGGGGCAGCGCCGTGTTGGCATCGCTGCGTGAAATGCGGGGCGGCTTAGGCAAACCGGACAAGCTGGCAGCCAAATCGAAATAGTCGCCCATCTTCAGATCGGTGTCGTCCGCCACGTTGACCACACGCTGGGGCTTGCCGCGCCACAAAGCCGCGACACAAGCACGCGCCAGATCGTTGGCATGGATGTGGTTGGTGTACACGTCTTCCTTGGCCACCAACACGGGCGTGCCTTTGATCAACCGCTCACGGGGCGTGCCCCCCTCGCGGTCGGGGGCATAAATACTGGGGATGCGCAAAACGCTGACCCGCACGCCGCTGCGCCCCAAAAAGCGCATCAAATTTTCGGCATCGACGCGGCGCTGAGCCCGAGGTGTGTGGGGCTTCACGGTCCGTGTTTCATGAACCCGTTGCCCGACGCAATCGCCGTAAACGCCCGTGGTCGACCCGTAGACCAGCGCCTGCGGCGGTGTGCGCAAGCGCAAGGCACGCACCAAAGCCAAACTGCGCGGATCGCGCTCAGAATCACCTCGGCGATCGCTGGGCGGTGGAGCCAAGTGAATCACCCGATGGGCAATGCCTGCCAGGCGTTTGAGGCTGGTCGAGTCGTCCAAATTGCCCAGTAAGGGCGTGATGCCACACGCGCGCAGCAAACGCACCCTTTCAGGCGAAGAAGTCAGGGCCATCAAACGCACACGCTGACTTTTGGGTGCACCCAACTGGCCTGCCGTACGCAGCCCCACATCGCCACAGCCCACGATCAAAACACGCTGGCGACGAAAGCGGGTGGGCAATGCGCCCAAGGGGGTTTGGTTTGAGGGCAAAATCAGGGGTTCCGGGTCGACTACAACCCCTCAAGGATACCGAAAACATGAGCTTCCAGATTTCAGTGCAGCCCAGTGGCCGCAGCTTTACCGCCGACGACAACGAAACACTGCTGGCTGCCGGCATTCGCCAAGGCATCGGCCTGCCCTATGGCTGCAAGGACGGGGCATGCGGTTCTTGCAAGTGCAAAAAAATCTCGGGCACGGTGGTACAC
>CAYRBW010000155.1:0-5502 GCA_964422575.1 uncultured Limnohabitans sp. | reverse complement strand
GCCCCCCAACTGATCGAGCTGGACCACAACGCTCTGTGGCATGCCCTGAAAAAAGAAGCGTTCCACGCCTCAATCCTCGAGATGGAATTCAACGGTCAAACCAGCCAAGTGCTGTTGCGTGACTACCAAATGCACCCCTACAAGCAGTTGGTGCAACACATCGACTTCCAGCGCGTCGATGCCAACACCACTTTGCACATGAAAGTGCCATTGCACTTCAACGGCGAGGAAGAGTCAGAAGCCGTCAAGACCGACAAGTGCACAGTCACTCACGTTGTGACTGAGCTCGAAGTGGCTTGCTTGCCTGCCAATCTGCCCGAGTTCATCGCGGTGGACCTGAAAGGCCTGACCATGGGCAAATCGCTGCACCTGAATGACATCACCTTGCCAGCCGGTTGCAAAGCCATCACCCACGGCAAGAAAAACCCGGTCCTCGTGTCCGTGGTGGCTCCTGTCGAAGAAGTGGTGGCCGCACCTGTGGCCGCTGCACCTGCAGACGCTAAAAAGGGCAAAGGCAAGAAGTAAGTAATCTTCATGCTTGGGCTGAAAAGCCCTGCACCCAAAGGCCCGCTCTGCGGGCCTTTTTCTTTGACCCAAAGCATTTCAGACAACACGGCCAAGCGCACAAGGATAATCACGCACCATGATCAAACTCCTAGTCGGCCTGGGCAATCCGGGCAACGAATACGAAGACACCCGCCACAACGCCGGATTTTGGTGGATCGATGCGGTCGCTCGCGAACTCAAAGTGTCATTGGTGCCCGAGCGCAGTTACCACGGGCTGATGGCCCGCACCACAATCAACGGACAAACCATTTGGCTGCTGGAGCCTCAAACCTACATGAACCTGTCAGGCAAGTCGGTCAGTGCCTTGGTACGATTTTTCAAAATTCAGCCGCAAGAAATTTTGGTGGCACACGACGAACTCGACATCGTCCCCGGAGAGGCCAAACTCAAGCTTGGCGGCAGCCATGCCGGACACAATGGTCTGCGCGACATCCACGCCCAACTGGGCACCGCCGACTACTGGCGGCTGCGCATTGGTGTGGGCCACCCCGGCGACAAAGCCGAAGTGGTCAGTTGGGTTTTAAAGAAACCGATGTTGGAGCACCGCAAAGCCATTGAAGACAGCATCCACCGCTCGGTGACCGCATTGCCGCTGTTGCTGGCGGGTGAAATGGAAAAAGCCATGCTCAAAATCCACACCAGCAAACCGCCCAGACCCAAACCACCCAAGCCTACTCCAGCCGTGTCACAAACGCCGCCGTCAGAAAACAGCCCGCCCAAAGTGTGAGCGCATCTAGCCCCGTTACTGCCCCTGCAAGCGACGGTATTTGGCCCAGAGCGACTCTTGGTTTTCAACGTGCTGCGGGTTGATCGGAATGCAAGCGACTGGACACACTTGCACGCATTGCGGCTCATCAAAATGCCCCACGCACTCGGTGCACTTGGTGGGGTCAATTTCGTAAATTTCCTCGCCCAAATAAATCGCCTGGTTTGGGCACTCGGGCTCGCACACATCGCAGTTAATGCATTCGTCGGTGATCATCAGTGCCATGGGGAGAGCTCCGCAAAATTCTGCATCGTGGTCATGCAGCGATTATCGGCCACCCGCATCAGTCCGAATAAAACCAAGGCTGTTCTTGCAACGGCCTTTGGCAACGCCAAGCCATGTTGTTCGGCGTGGGCCTAAAATGAGCCCGTGAAAAATATCATGAATGCTGACCTGCACTGCCATTCCGTTGTCTCTGACGGCACCCTCACCCCAGAAGCCTTGGCCGAACGCGCCAAAATCAATGGCGTCGAACTTTGGGCGCTGACCGACCACGACGAAGTGGCAGGCCAAGACCGCGCACTGGCAGCCGCCCGTGCACTGGGCTTGCCCTACCTCACGGGCACCGAAATTTCGATCACCTTTGCCAACCAAACCGTCCACATTGTGGGCTTGGGCTTTGACGCCCACAACACCGCACTCGTGGAGGGCTTGCACCGCACACGGGGCGGTCGTGGCGAACGTGCCCAAGAAATGTCAGACGGCTTGGCCAAAGTCGGCATTTTGAATGCCTACGAAGGAGCCCTCCAATACGTGGGCAACCCTGAGCTGATTTCACGCACCCACTTTGCGAGGCACTTGGTGGAGACTGGCGTTTGCAGCGACACCTCCGAGGTATTTCGCAAATACCTGACCGAAGGCAAACCCGGTTATGTGCCGCACCGCTGGGCACGGCTGCAAGAAGCCGTGCAGTGGATCACCGATGCCGGCGGCATGGCCATCATCGCGCACCCGGCGCGGTACGGCTTCAGCCCCAACGAAGAGTACGCCCTGTTCAGCGAATTCAAGGCCCATGGCGGTCGTGGCGTGGAAGTCATCACCGGCAGTCACTCCTCTCAAGAGGCCGTGCGCTACGCCGAAACCGCTCTCGAATTCGACCTGGCTGCTTCACGCGGCAGTGACTTTCACAGCCCCACCGAAAGCCGCATCGATCTGGGCACTCTGCCCCTCTTGCCTGGCCAACTGACCCCCATCTGGGAACTGCTGGCACATCGCATTCAGTGAGAAAACCTGCTGCCAACACCCTGCACGGCATTGGTTTTGCCATACTGGCCACTGCCTGTTTTGCCACACTGGACACCACCACACGGCACGTCAGCGCTGGCTTGTCGGTCTTGGTGGCGTTGTGGTTTCGCTATGCCATTCAGGCGTTCATCACCACGGCCGTGGTCTGGCCAAGCAGAGGCCGTCGGGTGTTGCAGACCCTACACCCACGCTTTCAATTGGCGCGCGGTCTATTGCTGTTTGCGTGCAGCATCTTGGCCTTTTACAGCCTCAAATTCATGCCTGTGGGCGAATTCACCTCCATCGCCCTGCTGGCTCCGCTGGTCATCACCTTGTTGGCAGCCTGGATGCTCAAGGAAACAATTCGCCCACTGCGCTGGATGTTGGTGGCTGGGGGCTTCGCGGGCACACTGGTCATCATCCGCCCCGGCAGTCACCACTTCGACTGGACCGTGATCTTGCCCCTGATGCTGGTGGCCACCAATGCGGGCTTTCAGATCCTGACCAGCAAGATGGCCAAAACTGAAGACCCACTCACCATGCACTTCTACACCGGCTGGATCGGCACGGCCTTGTCTTCACTGATCTTGCCGTTCGTCTGGGAAATGCCGCAAGACTGGACAGTTTGGCTGCAACTTCTGTTGATGGGCGTGCTCGCCTCAATCGGACATTTCTTGCTGATCTTGGCCTATGGCCGCGCCCCGGCCGCCACGCTCACACCCTACATGTATGCGCAAATCGGCTTTGCCGTGCTGGGTGGCTGGATCGTCTTCAATCACCTGCCCGACCAATGGACCTTTGTGGGCATGGGCATGGTGGCTTTGTGTGGCGCCTTGGGCGCTTGGCTCACTGTGCGCGAAAACCGCATCACCATCCAACCACCCGAATCCTGAATTGACCTGATCATCAGAACACCATGGCCCAGTTTTTCACCGTTCATCCCGACAACCCGCAAGCACGCCTGCTCAAGCAGGCCGTGCAACTGCTCAACCAAGGCAGCGTGCTGGCCGTCCCCACCGACTCCAGCTACGCCCTGGTCTGCCACCTGGACGATAAAAACGCTGCCGATCAACTGCGCCGCATCCGTGGCGTGGACGAGAAGCACCACTTGACACTGCTGTGCCGCGATCTGAGTGAACTGGCCAACTACGCCAGGGTCAACAACCAACAATTTCGCGCCATCAAACAAGCCACACCCGGGGCCTTCACCTTCATCCTCGAAGCAACCAAAGAAGTGCCACGGCGGGTCAGCCACCCCCAGCGCAAAACCATCGGCCTGCGGGTGCCCGATCACAAAGTACTGCAAGAGCTTCTGACCTTGCACGGTGCACCGCTGTTGGCGGCCACGCTCATCATGCCCGGAGAAGAGCTGCCGGTGAATGACCCCGAAGAAATTCGTGACCGGCTGGAACACCAAGTCGGTGCCGTGATTGATGCGGGCGCTTGCTCACTGGAGCCCACCACCGTGATCGACATGAGCGGTGCCGAAATCGAGGTGCTGCGGCACGGCCAAGGCGACCCAGCGCGCTTAGGCCTCTGAACTTTTTTGTTCTTAGGGAAGCTGGCATAAAGACAGCCACACCCCAACTCAAAGCCCCAGCCAGGTCTGAGACAATCAACAACTTATGACCGACCTCATCCAAACCGTCCTGATCTATGCCCTGCCGGTGATCTTTGCCATCACCTTGCACGAGGCGGCGCATGGTTATACCGCGCAGCGCTTGGGAGACAACACTGCAGCCATGCTGGGGCGCGTCACTCTCAACCCGTTCCCACACATCGATCCACTGGGCACCATCTTGCTTCCCTTGTTGTTGTACTTCAGCACCAGTGGCGCTTTTTTATTTGGTTACGCCAAGCCCGTTCCCGTGCGTTTTGACCGGCTTCGCCACCCCAAGCAAGACATGGTCTGGGTCGCTCTGGCTGGGCCTGGTGCCAACCTGATCCAGGCCCTCCTCTGGGGCGTCTTGTTGTATGCACTGACAGGCGGCGGCGTCACTGAGCGATTTTTCATTGAAATGTGCAAAGCCGGCATGTTGACCAACGTGGTCATGTTCGCATTCAACTTGTTTCCACTTCCGCCGCTCGATGGTGGACGCATCCTGGTCGGCTTGTTGCCATGGCGTCAAGCGGTGATGGTGTCACGCATCGAGCCATGGGGCTTCTTCATCGTGATGGCCTTGGTGCTAACGGGTGTCATCAGCGCTTGGTGGATGCAGCCCCTGATGGGCGTTACGTTTGACTTTTTGAAACTCATTCTCAGCCCCTTGAACACCTTGCTGCGCTGATTTCTTTTTATTTGTTTTTTACGCCCATGACTTCCCAAATACGAACCCGCGTCCTCACCGGCATCACGACCACTGGCACACCGCATCTGGGCAACTATGTGGGCGCCATTCGCCCCACCGTTCAAGCCAGTCGAGACAGCCAAACCGACGGTTTTTACTTTCTGGCCGACTACCACGCCCTCATCAAGTGCGATGAACCCGCCCGCATCCAGCGCTCGACACTGGAGATCGCCGCCAGCTGGATCGCATCCGGCCTGGATCCTGAAAAAGTCACCTTTTACCGCCAATCCGACATTCCCGAAATCCCTGAACTCACATGGCTGCTGACCTGCGTGACCGGAAAAGGTCTGCTCAACCGCGCCCACGCTTACAAAGCTGCCGTTGACAAAAACAATGCCGCAGGCCACGACATTGACGCCGACGTGACGGCAGGCTTATTCATGTACCCCGTGCTCATGGGTGCTGACATCTTGATGTTCAAGGCACACAAAGTACCCGTGGGCCGCGACCAGATTCAGCACATCGAGATGGCGCGCGACATGGGTGCCAGCTTCAACCACCTGTACGGCGAGCACTTTGTGCTGCCCGAGGCCGCCATCGAAGAATCCGTGGCCACGCTGCCCGGCCTGGACGGGCGCAAG
Organism: uncultured Limnohabitans sp.; assembly: GCA_964422575.1. Classification (GTDB taxonomy): domain Bacteria; phylum Pseudomonadota; class Gammaproteobacteria; order Burkholderiales; family Burkholderiaceae_C; genus Limnohabitans_A. Next base: position 16 of record CAYRBW010000155.1, on the reverse strand, counting down.
ATGAGCAAGAGCTATG
>CAYRBW010000154.1:2392-5611 GCA_964422575.1 uncultured Limnohabitans sp. | reverse complement strand
TCCCAGTTGACGACCTGGGTCTTGCGGTAGGCGATGCCTTTTTCCAGCATCTTCAAAAACAACCACTGGTTCCACTTGTAATACTCGGGCGAGCAGGTGGCGACTTCGCGTGACCAGTCGATGGCCAGGCCCATGGCCTGCATCTGTTTTTTCATGTACGCGATGTTCTCGTACGTCCACTTGGCCGGGGGAACGCCGTTTTTGAGCGCGGCATTTTCGGCCGGCAGGCCAAACGCGTCCCAGCCCATGGGCATCAAGACATTGAAGCCCTTCATGCGCAAGCTGCGCGTGAGCATGTCGTTGATGGTGTAGTTGCGCACGTGGCCCATGTGCAGCTTGCCGCTGGGGTAAGGCAGCATGGAGCAGGCGTAGAACTTCTTTTTGCTGGCGTCTTCGGTGACGCGGTAGGCATCGCGGGCCGTCCAGCGCGACTGCGCTACGGGTTCGACTTCGAGGTGGTTGTACTTGTCTTGCATAGGGGTCGATTGTAGGCTGGCGCGCGTGTTGTTCTGGGTGGGTTGAGCGGCGTTAACGCCCGCAGGACGGCTGGCCCGGGCCCCTCACAGACGCAGGCTCAACAGCGTTGCCCGGGCACCCGCCCTGGGGGCATCGTGCATCTGGGGTCGCGGGCTTTACCCGTTCAGCGCTTGGGGGTAGACGGGGTCTGGGCGACGAAGCCGATGCGCGACAGCCCCGCTTTTTGGGCCAAGCCCATGGTTTCGACCACGCGACCATAGGGCACGGACTCGTCGGCACGCAGTTCCAGCTCGGTATGGGAGTTGCGTTTGGCGGCCTCGCCCAAGCGCAGGCGCAGGGCTTCTGGGGTGATGGGCTTGTCGTTCAGGTAAACAGTGCCTTGGGCGTCCACCACCAAGGACACCGCTTGGTGCGATGCACCGGACTCACCCCCCTCAGACTGGGGCAGGTCCAAGCGGATAGCGCTGGTCATCAAGGGTGCCGTCAATATGAAGATCACCAACAAAACCAGCATCACGTCCACCATGGGGGTGACGTTGATCTCGCTCATGGGGGTGTCCGGTTTGTGCGATTGCAGGCGACCGAAGGCCATGGTTCAGTCCTGCGAATCGGCCAGCAGGCCGCGCAAATCGTGGGCAAAGCCTTCCAGTTCGGCCTCGATCTGGTTCACTTTGCGGCCCAGCAGGTTGTAGCCCAGCACCGCCGGAATGGCCACCGCCAAGCCTGCAGCGGTCATGATCAGCGCCTCACCCACGGGGCCTGCCACTTTGTCAATCGTCAGTTGCCCGGCTTCGGCCATGCCGGTCAGGGCATTAAAAATACCCCAAACCGTGCCCAACAGACCGACAAAGGGTGAAATCGAACCGGCCGTGGCCAACCACACCTGGCCCCATTGCAGTCGGCGCACCACCCGCTGCAGGGCGTCGCGCAACACGCGGGTCAATTGTTGGGCGCGATCTACGCTCGAGGCCAAAGTGCCACCCACCGGAAGCAAAGTAGCTTCAAGCAGGGGAGCAATACACGCATCGCGGTCAAACTGGGCCACGCGTTGGCGTGCGTCGTCAAACGCAGGGGCTTGCCAAAAGGCGGCAATGCTGCGGCGCACGTCCAATCCGACCCGCGACAGCAAACGCCATTTCCAAACCATCACCACCCAGCTGCCCACAGACAGCGCCAGCAACAACAGGGCCAGCAAACGGCTGAAACCATCGCTGTGCAGCAAAAACTCGTTGAAGCTCATGGGGCGGGCGGGCTCAGTGACTCAGCGCAGGCTCAGCACGTCAAACATGTCAAACAGGCCACACTCTTGGGTCGCCAAATAGCGCACCGCCCGCAGGCTACCTTGCGCATACGTCGATCGGCTGGAGGATTTGTGGGTCACTTCGATGCGCTCGCCAATGCCAGCAAACAGCACGGTGTGGTCTCCCACGATGTCACCGCCACGGATGGTGGCAAAGCCAATGCTGGACGGATCGCGCTCGCCCGTGTGGCCGTAGCGCTCGTAGACTGCGCAGTCTTTCAGGTCACGGCCCATGGCCTCGGCAATCACTTCGCCCATCTTGAGGGCGGTGCCCGAAGGCGCGTCCACTTTGTGACGGTGATGGGCCTCAATGATTTCGATGTCGTAGCCAGTCGACATGGCTTGCGCCGCCATTTGCAAGAGCTTGAGCGTGACGTTGACACCCACGCTCATGTTGGGCGCCATCACGATGGCAATGTCCTTGGCGATGTCGGCGATTTCGGCTTTCTGCGCGGTCGAGAAGCCTGTCGTGCCGATCACGGCTTTCACGCCCAACTCGCGGCACACCTTGAGGTGAGCCAGTGAGCCTTCGGGGCGGGTGAAATCGATCAGACATCCGGCATCTTTCAGGCCTGCATGCAAGTCAGAGGTGACCAAAATGCCACTGGTTTGGCCCAATGGAGCTGCAGCATCTTGTCCCTGTGCAGGACTGTTGGCGATGTCAAGGGCCCCGGCCAGGCGGCAATCGCCCGAGGACAGGATGGCTTCGATGAGCATGTGTCCCATGCGGCCAGAGGCTCCTGCAACGGCGATGGGCAAGTGGGTCAATTGAGTCATGGCAATTTGGGTTGAAAGGTTGCACACCATCGGGCACATGACCCGAGCGGCCCAACGGTTAGCGCGGTGTGGGCTCCAAAGGAGGGTAGCTGGCAGGCAGCGGCGCAGAAACAGGGGCGTCAGTCGGCGCTTTTTGCGCAGGGAACTTCTTTAGATCCTCTTCGCTGGCTTGCAAATTGGGGATTTGAGAGGTTTTGCGCTGCTGAACCAAGCGCTCGACAAACTCAGACTCGCTGGGCAAGTCCCCCCCCTCAACAGAGGCCACCACATCGCCCTTGAAAAACACGGTGAGCTGAAAGCTTTGGGGTGGCACGCCTTGACGGCGAATGCTGAAAGCGTAATCCCAGCGGTCGGCATGAAACAAGCTGGTGACCAGCGGGGTGCCCAAAATATCCTTGACCTGCGCACGGGCCATACCGGGGCTGATGGCCTGGCGCTGCTCTTTGGACACGAAGTTGCCTTGCACCACCTCGGGCACGTAAGGCTTGAAGGTGTCGCTGGTAAAGCTGACCACGCTCCCGCAGCCCGCCAAACTTGCACAAACAATGAGCATGGTCAGGCGGTTGCCTGTCACGGGGAAAGTCAGGAAAGCTGTCATGGTTGAAGGCATGCCGATATGATCGGATCATTGTAGCGGCAGCTTCATGTCCAACCCGGTTTCGCGC
>CAYRBW010000154.1:0-2382 GCA_964422575.1 uncultured Limnohabitans sp. | reverse complement strand
CCCAAATCGACGAACTGAAAAGCAATGGTCTGAAAGCCACGCTGCCCCGGCTAAAAATTCTGGAGGTTTTTCAGAGCGGCGCTCAACGACACATGACGGCCGAAGATGTGTTTCGTCATCTGCTGCGTGAGCAGGCCGACATTGGCTTGGCAACGGTGTACCGTGTACTGACACAATTCGAGCAGGCTGGCATTTTGAGCCGCAACCACTTTGAAAGCGGCAAAGCGGTCTATGAACTCAACGAAGGCCAGCACCACGACCACATGGTCTGCCTCGACTGCGGCCGAGTGGAAGAGTTCTATGACCCAGAAATCGAGTCACGACAACAGGCTGTGGCCACTGCAAAAGGGTTTGTCATTGCAGACCATGCCTTGAGCCTGTACGCCCATTGCACGCAAAGCCCATGCCCCCACCGTCAGCGCTGAGCGCCACCGTGGCGCTTATTCCATGGCTCGGCGCTGGCGGTCAATGAATTCCTGATACGTGTCGATGCCGCGCATTTGCAAAATCGTGTTGCGCACAGCGGCTTCGACCAGCACAGCGATGTTGCGCCCTGCCACCACCTGGATCACGACCTTGCGCACAGGAATACCAAGCACGTCTTGCACCAGGGGCTCTGAGGGTAAGCGCTCGTAATCGCGCTCCAGTGTTTCCCGGCGCACCAGATGCACGATGAGTTTGAGGCGCATCTTGCGGCGCACCGCCGTCTCACCAAAAATAGCGCGGATGTCGAGCAAACCAATGCCACGCACTTCAAGCAAGTTTTGCAGCAAATCGGGGCAACGCGCTTCGATGGTGGTTTGGTTGATGCGGTACAAATCGACCGCATCATCGGCCACGAGTCCATTTCCACGAGAAATCAGTTCAAGGCCCAGTTCGCTCTTGCCCAGCCCCGACTCGCCCGTGATCAGAACACCCATGCCCAGAATGTCCATGAACACGCCGTGCATGGTGCTGCGGTCGGCAAAGTGCTTGGACAAATAAGCGCGCAGCACATCAATGACAAACGCCGAGGACTGGTCCGTCGAGAACATCGGGATTTGAGCCCGTTCGCACATCGACAACAGGGCGTCGGGCGCGACTTGGCCGTCTGCCAACACCAGAACAGGCGGCTCCAGCGTGACAATCCGCGCGATCCTGCGGGCGCAATCTTCTGGCGTGGCGTTGCTCAGATAAGTCACTTCACGCGGGCCCAAAATTTGAACCCGATAAGGATGGATGTAGTTCAGGTAGCCCACCAGATCGGCACCCGAACGGGCTTCGCGCACGGCGACCTCGTCAAACCGCCGCTCTGAAGCGCCCAAGCCCGCCACCCATTGCCATTTCAGTTTGCCACGGTGGTCCTCAAACAGGACGTCGGCGCTGATGACGGAAGGTTTCATCGCAAAAACTGAGGCTTTCGCCAGCTCAGACGGTTTGTGCCGACTGCCATTGGGCAATCAGTTGGTGCAGGTTTTCTTGGATCGTGCTGCTCTTAATGTGTTCGCGCAGTGGCGCATCGCTGAGCAACTCCGCGATTTCCGACAAGATTTCCAAGTGTTTCTGGGTGGCCGCTTCAGGCACCAGCAAAAAAATCAGCAAGCTGACAGCTTGCTCATCGGGCGCATCAAAACCAATGGGCTGAGCCAACTGGAATACGGCGGCCATGGGGGACTTCAGGCCTTTGATACGTCCGTGCGGAATGGCCACGCCATGCCCAAGACCAGTGGAGCCAAGGCGCTCACGAGCAAACAAGCTGTCTGTGACCAATGCACGGGAAAGCCCGTGCAGGTTCTCAAAGAGAAGACCGGCTTCTTCAAATGCACGTTTCTTGCTGGTGGCTTCCACCCCCACAAGAACTTGGGCAACAGGCAATATGGATGAGAGGCGATTCATGGTCGAGGCCGGATTATGCACCCGTCCGGGTCACAAAGGTTGCAAGATGTATCTGCCCTGAGGCCCCAGGGAGACATGCACAAGCGCCATGCAAACCCAAGACCTCATTTCTGATCAACATAGGGAGCCACGATCATCGTCACCGTCCCTGCCACACCACCCGGCAGCGGGTCCGCACCAGATGAGCGCCTGAGATCATGACAGCCTTAGCACGCCCAACCCATCAAAGTACGCCATCGCCAGTACCGTCTTGAGCACTCGGTCACTGTTTCGCCACCACCGGTGGCCATTGCCTGCCACCTGCTTGGCCACGTCTTGGCCCGCTCGCCCTGCTTGGCAACGCCTTCTATGCAGTTCTTGTTCATCGGCTCACGATTTACGCTCCACGCTTGCTTCCCACACTCGGTCGCCCTCACGCAGTTGCGCAACACTCAAACTCACTGTGACCAGCTCGCAGCGGGACTTGCACCCGCAGGTGTGCGCCCATGCTGGGCGCACCATGAAAAA
>CAYRBW010000153.1:0-5673 GCA_964422575.1 uncultured Limnohabitans sp. | reverse complement strand
GGCTAAGTGGTAAAAATCGTCGATGCTGCAGGCTTCCGATGCAGGGCCGACCACATTCGCCTGCAGGGCTTCGAGCAGCGTTAGGTACTCGCGTACCGAAACCGGCAGCTTGGCGGCACGCAGGGTGTAGAAAAAATCGATCAGCATGTTACTCATCTCGGTGAGGTTGAAGACCACCCATTACTTACTTTTTGAAAGTCCTTGCGCTTGGTTAGCGATCGTGTTTTTCCCAAATAGCTTAGGCCATTCATTTGCTAATTCATTTACAAGTCGATCTCGCAATGGCCCATCTTGCATGTGCTTTAGTAAGCCATATTCATTGGCAACTCGCCTCATATTTTTGCCGGATTTACTCACCAACAAATTCAGGCCCAGCAAGTTCAATTCAGTGGGAGATAGTTGCGCCCTGAAAAGTTTCATGTAGCGATAGCGGTCTTCTTCGACTTCAAAAAGGTGCTCGGCATCTGACAGCAATCGGAATACAACGCGCATATATGAGGGCACAAAGTCCGAGAGGAAAAGACTTTTCCAATGACGAGTAAGAGAATCAATCTTGTCGCCCGTACGTTCAATAGTAAAAGGAGTTAATTCCTTTGCATGGTTGTCATACCATGCATCCAATGCTCTTCGCCCAGATTCAAGGCGATCAGGAAGCCGGTCTTCTTGGCGTGAGTGTTGAGGAGCCGCGAAGGTTATTGAATCCAGTGTTTTGAGGTACAGGTTCAATAGGTCAAAAAACCGCTGCTCTCCCCTTTGTTGTGCTGCGGTTTGAGCTCGATCTTCGAGTACCTTTTTGGTTTCTTCCAGTTCTTTTCTTTGCAGATGCCAAACCTGAATAGCCACAAACAAGGTCAAGGTTGAAACCACAGGATTGAGCAAGCCACCGATAAAGTCGCCGAACGTGCCCCAGGCAGCGGGTACTTCCTGTGTTGGCCAAGCGTGAAAGGCAAAAATATAAGCGCCCACGGCCATGCAAGCCAGCGTAACGGGAATGATCAGCAACCACCATTGATGTAACCAAGCCTTGAGCGTTTTGATCAAACGCCGTGGTTTCAATGTTTTATTTTCTATCGCCATATGGGGTGATGTCATCCTGCAGCCACACGCCGCCCCGGCTCTTCGGTGTGCAGCTTGCGGGTGAGCAATTCGCGTGGTGGTGACAGGCCTGCGTCTTTGAGCATTTGGCCCACTTGGCCCCGATGGTAGGTGCTGTGCACACACACATGCATCAGCATCTCTGCGGGGCTCATGCCACCACTGTCACCGTCGGTGAAGGCAAAGTGGATGCGTTGGCCGGCTTGTTCGGCGCTCAGCCCTTCAGCCAGCGCTTGCAGCTGCGTGTTGGTTTCTTGCATGCGCCAAGACAGTTCTTCGGGCGTGGGTGTGTCGGGCGTGTTGGTGCTGGAGTAAGCATGGCTTTGGCCGCGCAGGTGCGCGACAAAGATGTTGTCCACCACATGGATGTGGTTCATCAGGTGCACGGCTTTGTGCAGCACCTCGGGGGTCAAGTTGCGCTGGTGCTCGCACAAAAAGCCCATCGATTCGTGGTCGCCCCAGGCCTTGTATTGCAGCCAAGCGCTGTGCACAACTTCTTTGGTGCTCATCTTGCTTTCTTGAGTTGGTGATCCAGATGCACCTTCACCGTGGGCCATTCGCTGGCAATGATGCTGTAAACGCAGCTGTCACGCAGCGCGCCTGCAGCCATCGGGTGCGGGTTGATTTGGTGGCTACGCAGCACGCCGTCCAGCTTGGCACCCAGGCGTTCGATGGCACGGCGGCTCTGGTGGTTGAAAAAATGCGTGCGGAACTCCACCGCAATGCAATTCAACTGCTCAAAGGCGTGGGTCAGAAGCAGGCGTTTGGCTTCGGTGTTGAGGGGGGTGCGTTGAACGCTTTGGCGGTACCAAGTGGAGCCGATTTCGACACGTCGGTTGGTGGCATCCACGTTCATGTAAGTGGTCATGCCCACGGCTTTGCCAGTTTGGGGATCAATCACCGCAAACGGGCACATGCTGCCCTTGGCTTGCAGATCAAGGCGACGCGTAATTTCTGTAGCCATGCCCTCGGGTGTGGGGATGGCGGTGTACCAGAGTTGCCAGAGTTCACCATCGCGCACGGCTACGACCAAATCATCATGGTGCTGCTGTGACAGCGGCACCAGCTTCACATGTTGACCTGTCAAGGTGGTCGGTGCGATCCAAGTGCTCATGATGGGGTATCGGTGTCTTTTGCGTTTTGTTTAGCGCGCCAAAAGCGTGCCAAGTGCAAGCCGCCGCCGCCGCCCAGACCCACAAGCAAGATGCCGCCGATACTGGCTGAGTCGTAGCCGCTGCTGAAAATGTTCCAGCCGAGCAATTTGCCCGCCCAATAGCCAAGCAGCGCACCGCCGACAAAACCGACCGCGTCTGAAATGCCTTCCAGCAAAGGGTTAGGTGAGGACATCGCGTTACCTCAACGGTTGCGCTGGTTCATGAAAACCAGCTTTTCAAACAAGGTCACGTCCTGTTCATTTTTGAGCAAAGCCCCCACCAGCGGCGGCACCGCCACTTTTTGATCGGCACTTTGCAAGGCTTCGAGTGGAATGTCTTCGGCCACCAGCAGCTTCAGCCAATCGAGCAACTCGCTGGTGGAAGGCTTTTTCTTCAAGCCGGGCAGACCACGCACGTCGTAAAAGGTCTTGAGGGCCAAGGCCAGCAAGTCTTTTTTGAGGTTGGGGAAGTGCACATCCACGATTTGGCGCATGGTGTCCGCTTCGGGGAACTTGATGTAGTGGAAGAAGCAGCGGCGCAAAAACGCGTCGGGCAGCTCTTTTTCGTTGTTGGAGGTGATGAACACCAGCGGTCGGGTCTTGGCTTTGATCAGCTGGCGCGTCTCGTAGCAATAGAACTCCATGCGGTCGATTTCGCGCAGCAAGTCGTTCGGGAACTCGATGTCAGCCTTGTCGATCTCATCGATCAGAATGGCCACGGGTGTTTCGGAGGTGAACGCTTGCCAGAGCACGCCCTTGACGATGTAGTTCTCGATGTCCTTGACCTTTTCATCGCCCAGTTGGCTATCGCGCAGGCGGCTCACGGCGTCGTATTCGTAGAGGCCTTGTTGGGCCTTGGTGGTCGATTTGATGTGCCACTGCAGCAAAGGCAGGCCCAGAGCTTCGGACACTTCCTCAGCCAACATGGTCTTGCCGGTGCCTGGTTCACCCTTGACCAACAGGGGGCGTTTGAGGGTGATGGCGGCATTCACGGCCAGCATCAGGTCCTGTGTGGCGACGTAGTTCTCGGTACCTTGGAATTTCATGTGGGGCAGTTCTCAAAAACAGGAAAGAAGCTTGTCAGGATTATGAGGGCCAGCCCGATATAATCCGCATTTGATTTTTATCAATCATTTGGATTGTGTAAGCAAAATGAACAAGCTGTTGACCTCAATGTTTGCCTTGGCTGTCGCCTCTGTGACCGCCATCTCTGCCCATGCCCAAGAGATCAAGGGTGATGCCAAAGCTGCGGAGCAGAAAATTGCCATGTGCATCGGTTGCCATGGCATCAAGGGCTATCAAGCCAGTTTCCCTGAGATTTATCGCGTTCCGATGATTTCTGGCCAGAACGCTAAATACATTGTGTCGGCTTTGAATGCCTACAAAAAAGGCGAGCGTAAGCACCCCACCATGCGCGGCATTGCTGACAGCCTGAGCGACCAAGACATGGCCGATCTGGGTGCTTATTACGAACTGCACGGCAAGACCGATGCTGTGACCGCTGCACCTAAGGCCCCCGATGCCAAAGTGGCCGCCTTGCTGGAAAAAGGCGCTTGTGTGTCTTGCCACGGTGCCAACTTTTCCAAGCCGATTGACCCGAGCTATCCCAAAATCGCTGGCCAGCACAAAGATTTCCTGTTTGTGGCTTTGAAGTCTTATAAGGTTGAAAACCAGTCCACATGGGGTCGCAGCAATGGCGTCATGGGCGGTATCGCCAAGCAGTTTTCCAATGCCGAACTGAAGGCCATGTCGACCTATCTGGGTTCACTGGACGGAGAATTGAAAGTCATTCCTCAGTCCAAGTTCCGCTGAGCAGCGTCTTGGACCCAGCAAAAAGCCAGTCGAAAGACTGGCTTTTTTCATGGGGTACTGCTTTGAGTGGGCGTGCGCCCCTCGCATGGCAGCAGCCTGGCCCGAAGCTGGTCAGGCTTGGCCGTTGATGACCTGTTGCAACTCACCCGATTCGTACATTTCCATCATGATGTCCGAGCCACCGATGAATTCACCCTTGATGTAGAGCTGGGGAATGGTGGGCCAGTTGCTGTATTCCTTGATGCCCTGACGAATCTCGGCGTCGTCCAGTACGTTCACCGTCTTCACAGTCTTGGGGTCCACGCCCACGGCTTTGAGGATCTGGATGGCGCGGCCGGAAAAACCACACATTGGGAAGCTGGCGCTGCCCTTCATGAATAGGGTGATGTCATTGCCTTTGACGAGTTCGTTGATGCGTTGTTGGGTGTCACTCATGGTCAGTTCTCCAAATGGTGCCGTTTTCGAATACCTGAATTATCCCTCTGATTGAAAGTCTGCTTTTGACAGAGGGCTGTTGGTGGGTGTCTTGGGCGTGATCTCAAAGGGGCTTCATGCCGCCTGTGCAGCGATCGACGCCTGCCAGGTCTTTGCGACTTTGGACTTGCTCAAGCCCGCCTTGGCGCAGCAAGGTCTGAACGGCTTGGACCTGATTCCAGCCATGCTCCAGCAGCAGCCAACCGCCTGGGGCGAGGTGACTCGGGGCTTGGGTGATGATCTGGCGAATGTCGTCCAGGCCATCGGCTCCGCTGGTCAGGGCTTGCAGCGGTTCGTGTGCCAGGGCGCTCAAGTGCGGGTCGCCGTCGGCCACATAGGGTGGGTTGGAGACGACCAGCTCGAAGGTGCCGGGTACAGCCGTCATCCAGTCGCTGTGGATGAAATGCACAGGCAGTTGCAGTCGCTGGGCATTGGCTTGGGCCACGGTCAGTGCGTCGGCGCTGGCGTCTACAGCAGTGACTTGGCAGTGAGGGCGCTGGTGTTGCAGTGCCAGCGCCACGGCACCGCTGCCGGTGCCCAAGTCCAGAACCCGATGGGCGGTGTCTGTGGGCAGTTGTTCCAGTGCCCATGCCACGAGCGTTTCGGTGTCGGGGCGCGGGTCGAGCACGCGCGCGTCCACTTGCAGATTCAGGCCGAAGAACGCCTTGAACCCGGTGATGTAGGCCACGGGTTCGCCCGCCAGACGCCTTTGCAGCGCCACTTCCAGCGGTTGAGCCACGGCTGTGGGCAATGGATCTGTATCGTGTGCCAACAACCAAGCGCGGTCGTGCGGGTCACGCCCCAGCGCGTGCAGGTGCAGCAGCTGGGCATCGATGCGGGCCAAGCCGAGCGCTTGGGCGCGCTGCAGACTTTGGGCAATGGTCAGGGGCGAATTCATGCTGTGCCGCTGATTTCCAGTGTCGCCAGTTGTTCTGCGGCTTCGTAGGCTTGCAAGGCGTTGACCACATCTTGCAAATCACCTTCCATGATGCTCAGCAATTTGTACAGCGTCAGGTTGATGCGGTGGTCGGTCAAGCGCCCTTGCGGGAAGTTGTAGGTGCGGATGCGATCGCTCCGGTCGCCACTGCCGATCAGGCCCTTGCGCTCGGCGGCCTCCTTGGCGGCGCGCTCGCTGCGCT
>CAYRBW010000152.1:0-5808 GCA_964422575.1 uncultured Limnohabitans sp. | reverse complement strand
TAAGCTTCCGGGGATGAAACTGCTGCTTGCCGAAGACGATGCCATGCTGGCCGATGCCCTGCAGACCCAATTGGGCGGGGCGGGCTTTGAGGTGGAACACGCTCCCAACGGCGCTGTGGCCGACTATTTGCTGCAAAAACAAAGCTTTGACATTGTGGTGCTCGACATTGGCTTGCCCATGATGGATGGCTTGGCCGTGCTCCAGCATGTGCGCCAATCTCAGCCCGGCTTGCCGGTGCTTTTGCTGTCTGCGCGCGATGCGCTGGATGACCGGGTGGCCGGACTGCAAGCGGGTGCGGACGATTACGTGACCAAGCCCTTTGACTTTCCGGAGTTGCTGGCCCGCCTGCAGGCTTTGCTCAGGCGAAGTCAGCCCCACACCACTTCGGCCCTGTTGGGCCAACTCACGCTGGACCACAGCTCGCGCCGCGCCATGGTGTCTGGCCTGGCGCTAGAGCTGAGCGGCCGTGAGTGGACCCTGCTGGCCTTGCTGGCCAACCAGCAAGGCCAAGTGGTCACCAAAGAGCAAATCACCCAGGCCTGGAGCGCTGAAGGCGGTGAAACCAGCGGAGGCAACTCGATCGAGGTCTACATCCACCGCCTGCGCCGCAAACTCGAAGATGCAGGTTGGGTCATCCGCACCGTGCGCGGCCTGGGTTATTTGATGGAAGCCCAGCCCTGATGTCCCCGGGCAAAGCTTGAGTCACACGGCATGACAGCGCCCGCAACACCCCCCACACCCACCGGGCAAGCCGGCGTCTCACTGGCACGGCAACTGTTGCTGTGGGTGCTGCTGCCGCAGCTGGTGCTGTGGATGGCGGGTGGTGTGGCCACCTACAGGTTTGCAGCCGGTTACGCCAACCAAGCCATCGATGCCAGCTTGCTGCAAGCAGGCCGATCGCTGGCCAGACAACTCAAACCGATCGGCAACGGCTTGCTGATCGACTTTCCCCGTGCGGCACAAGATGTGCTGGAAGCCGACCCAACGGATCGCCAGCTTTACATGGTCAGCTCGCCACCGGGCCAGTTCATTTTGGGCAACCAGTCACTGCCCCTGCCGCCCATTCAGGCGCACCTGAACGATGTGCTGCTCAACACCCCTTATTTTTACGATGGCACCATGCCCGTGAATGGCCGCGCCGCACTGCACGCACCAGCGGGGCAAGCATTGCGCCTGGTGGGCATTTACCTGCGCTTTGGCGAAGACGTGGCCGCACCACAAACCATGCTGGTGCAGGTGGCCCGCAGCAGCGCGAACCGCGAAGAGCTGGCACGCCGAATTTTGGTGGACATGCTCCTGCCCATGTCGAGCCTGGTGCTGCTGATGACACTGATCGTGTGGCTGGGCATTCGCGCGGGTTTGTCGCCACTGGTGCGCCTGCGCCAGCAAGTCGAAGGCCGCGCCCCAACCGATCTGGCGCCTTTGCAACTGGCGTCGGCCCCACGCGAGTTGTGGTCGCTGGCCACGGCCATCAACACCTTGCTGGCCGCCGTGCACAACACCGTGGCCACACAAAAACGCTTCATTGGCGATGCAGCACACCAACTGCGAACGCCCTTGGCGGGCCTCAAAAGCCAAACCGAAATCGCCCTGCAGTCCACCTCAGACCCCGAATTGCGCGCCCGCCTGCAACGCGTGCACGACAGCGCCACGCGCAGCGCCCACTTGGTCAATCAGCTGCTGACGCTGGCGCGGGCCGAGCCCGAATCGGTCATGGCCCAGGACCGCAAACGCTTTGACCTGCAACGCATGGCGCAAACACTGACCGCTGAATGGGTGCCTCGCGCCCTGAAAGCCCGCATCGATTTGGGCATGGACGACAGCGCCATCTCGCCCGTGTGGATAGAAGCCAACGAGCTGCTGATCCGTGAAGCGCTGACCAACTTGATCGACAACGCCTTGCACTACGCCGGACCGGGCAGCCAAGTCACAGTGCGCGTCAGGCCTGCGCCACCGGACGCCACGCACCAGGCCGCAGCCATGGCTTGGCTGGAAGTCATGGACAATGGCCCCGGCATCCCGAAGGCAGAACAGGCCCGTGTGTTCGAGCGTTTTGTGCGAACCACCGATGCGGGCAACGGCTGCGGGCTGGGGCTGGCGATCGTGAAAGAGATCGTGGAGCGCCACGATGGCCATGTGGCACTGCGCGAGGCCAAGCCACAAGGCCTGCATGTGTGCGTGAGTTTGCCCATGATGACCCATGCCCACCCGCGAACTTAAAACACCTTGGTCACCCAACATGGCCCAAAAGGCCACGCAGACTGATACCCTTGCCTTTCCCATTTTGATGGCCACCATGAACCCCACCTTGACCCATAACACCGCTTGCCTGTTGGGCGACATTGGCGGCACCAATGCCCGCTTTGCCTTGGTGCACGGTGACGGTTTGCCCATCACGCATGAGCTGACATTGCCCACCGGACAGTTCGCCGATCTGGCTGCAGCCGCCCAAACCTATTTGCGCAGCGCAGGCCAGACCGATGTGCGTCAAGCCTGCATCGCGATTGCCAACCCCATCGATGGCGATCAGCTCAAGATGACGAACAACCACTGGCAGTTCTCCATCGAAACCACACGGCAGCAACTGGGGCTGGACAGCCTGCTCATGCTCAACGACTGGGAAGCCATGGCCATGGCCGCCCCTGCCCTGCAAGGCAGCGATCTGGAACAGATTGGCTCGGGCGAGTCGGTGCCCGACGCGCCCAAAGGCCTGATCGGCCCCGGCACCGGGTTGGGCGTGTCGTCCTTGGTGCGCTCACGCCGTGGCGATTGGGTGCCCATTGCCGGTGAAGGTGGTCATGTGAGCCTATCACCCACCAGCCCGCGCGAGGCCGACATCTTGCGCATCCTGTGGCGCACTTACCCACACGTCTCAGCCGAACGCGCCATCTCGGGCATGGGGCTTGAGAATTTGTACCGCGCCATTTGCGAACTCAACGGCACGAATGCCGAGCCCCTGGCCGCCGCGCAAGTGACCGAACGAGCGCTGGCCACCCAGGATGCGGCTTGTGAAGAAGCGCTGGAGAGCATGTGCCGCTTGCTGGGCAACGCGGCGGCCAACCTGGCCGTGACGCTGGGTGCACGCGGGGGCATTTACATCGGCGGCGGCGTGATCGGGCGCTTGGGTGGTTACTTTGCGCAATCGGGTTTTCGGGCCGCTTTTGAGGCCAAAGGCCGTTTTGAACACTACATGAAGCGCATTCCCACCTATGTGATCCGCGCCGAACAACCCGCTTTGATCGGCTGCGCCATGGGCTTGGGCGTGATGCCAGCGCAGCGCTGAATCAAACCACCCAAGAGACTTGCTGCATCTGTTCGACCTGCTCTTGCAGCATCAGCACCTGGCCACGCCAATAGTCGGGCGTGCCAAACCATGGGAAGTTGATCGGGAAGATCGGGTCTTCCCAGCGCCGAGCCAGCCAAGCGCTGTAATGGATCAGGCGCAAGGTGCGCAGCGGCTCAATCAGGTTCAGCTCAGCGCGGTCAAAGTCACGCACCTGTTCATAGCCATCGAGCAAAGCCGACAGCTGCTGTGTGCGCTGGGCTCGCTCGCCCGAGAGCAGCATCCACAGATCCTGCACAGCGGGGCCCATGCGGGCGTCGTCCAAATCCACAAAGTGCGGGCCACCGTCGGGCAGCTCGGCGGGCGTCCACAAAATGTTGCCGGGGTGGCAGTCGCCATGCAGGCGAATCAGGCGGCGGTCTGTTGCGCCTTGGACAAAAGCCTTTTCAATCAAAGCCAACGCGGGCACCAAGGCCTCGCGCCACTCGCGCTCCACCTCCAACGGAATCATCTGGTGGGTTTGCAACCACTGGGCAGGCTCGAGTGCGAAGGTCTGCACATCGAGCGTGGGCCGATGCACAAACGGTTGGGCGGCACCCACGGTGTGGATGCGCGCCAGAAAGCGGCCGATCCACTCCAGCACTTCAAAATCATCCAGCTCAGGGGTGCGGCCGCCGCGCAAGGGACTGACCGAAAAATCAAAACCTGCGCTGCTGTGCAAGGTCTGCCCATTCAAGCGCATAGGGGGCACCACCGGCACCTCGGCCGCCAACAACTCGGCAGCAAAGTCGTGTTCTTCCTGAATTTGTTCACGGCTCCAACGCCCGGGTCGGTAGAACTTGAGCACCACCGCCGACGCACCCTGCACCGACTCGTCCAGGTGAGCGCGGTACACGCGGTTTTCGTAAGAGCTAAGCGCCAGCAAGCGGCCATCGGGCCACAGGCCCAGATCGGTCAGGGCATCCATCACCCGGTCCGGGGTGAGTTCAGCGTAAGGATGCAAAGCGTTCAGTTCGGTCATGCGCCAATTGTGACCGAGCACTTGCGCCGATTCAGCGCCCGATGAAACAGGCCGTGCGCTTTTCCACAAACGAGCGCACGCCCTCGGCTGCATCGTCGCTGTTGGACAGTGTTTTTTGCACGGCAATGAAATCGTGCATCGCCACCAACGGGCCCTGCTCCACCCCTTTGAGCACGTTTTGCCGCGTGGCCACCACCGCCAGCGGCGCTTGTGCGGCGATCTGCGCGGCAATGCGCATGGCCTCGGCCAGCAGACCCGACGCAGGCACCACCTTTTGCACAAAGTTCAGGCGCAGCGCTTCAGCGCTGTCGAACACATCGGCCGTGAGCAAATGCAACAGCGCATTGCCCATGCCCGCGCGCTCGGCCATGCGCAGCGTGGCACCACCCGTGGCCATGATGCCGCGCTGCACCTCCAACTGCGAGAAGCGGCAGTCATCGGCCGCGACCACAATGTCAGCCGCCAGCATCAACTCGATGCCCAGGGTGTAAGTAATGCCCTGCACCGCCACCACCATGGGTTTGGTGCGGCGCCGGTACCCTTCCATGCCTAAGTTCAGCGGGTCCACCAGACCCAGTGGCACGGCTTTTTCGCCGCGCTGCATCAGCGGCGCGATGGTGGGCAAATCCAGCCCTGCGGTGAAGTGGCTCCCCGCCGCACACAACACGCCCACACGCAGCGCTGGTTCGTCGTCGAGCCGTGTGTAGGCCTCACCCAGCTCACGGTACATCTTGGGCGTGAAACCATTGCGCTTGGCAGGGCGGTTGATGCAAATCTGAAGGACTGCACCGTGCACGGTGCAGTCGATCTGGCCTTCGGGGTGAGGGGTGGTGTTCATGGCCGCATGTTAGGCCCGGGGCCAAGGCCCAAGATTCACCGAAGTGACAAGCTCAGTACTTGTAAACGCCCTGACCCGTCTTGCGGCCCAAACGCCCCGCAGCCACCATTTCCTTGAGCAAGGGGCTGGGGCGGTATTTGCTGTCACCGAATTCCTTGAGGTAGACCTCCATCACGGCCAGGCACACATCGAGGCCAATCATGTCGGCCAGCGCCAGTGGGCCAATCGGCTGGTTGCAGCCGAGCTTCATGCCCGCGTCGATGGCTTCGGCTTCGGCTAGGCCCTCGCCCAGCACAAAGAAGGCTTCGTTGATCATGGGCACCAGAATACGGTTGACCACAAAACCGGGGGCGTTCTTCACGGTGATCGGGGTCTTGCCCAGCGCCAGCGCCATGTCGTGCACGGCGTCGTGCGTGGCGTCGCTGGTTTGCAGACCGCGGATGATTTCGACCAGCGCCATCATGGGCACCGGGTTAAAGAAGTGCATGCCGATGAAGCGATCAGCGCGTTGCGTGGCGGCGGCCAGCTGGGTGATTGAGATCGACGAAGTGTTGGACGCGATGATCACGTTGGGCGCCAGCATGCCGTCAAGCTGCTTCAAGATCTTGACCTTGAGTTCGTGGTTTTCGGTGGCGGCTTCGATGACCAACTGAGCGCCCTTGAGG
>CAYRBW010000151.1:5409-5904 GCA_964422575.1 uncultured Limnohabitans sp. | reverse complement strand
AAGATTGAGGAATGACCGTGACCTGCCAAGCGGCCACCCCGCAAAGGGTGACCAGCAAGAGGGCAACGCGAAATGGCGTCATGCCAGGCCCAGCTCTTTCATCAGGATTTCTTTCTCGGCAATGTCTTTGGCCAAGTCGCGCTCAAACGGACGCTCGGTCATGAAGGCGTCGGTCCACTTGCGGGTTTCCAACTCTTGCTTCCACTGCGCCGATGCATTCAGCTTGGTGACGAAGTCGATCATGGCTTCGCGCTGAGCCACCGAGATGCCGGGGGGCGCAAACACGCCGCGCCAGTTGGACTCGGTCACGTTGATGCCCAACTCGGTCAGGGTGGGCACGCTCACGCCAGGGATACGGCGCTTGCCTGACACGGCCAGCGGGATCATGCGACCGGCTTTGATTTGTTCTTCGAATTCTGAGTAGCCCGAAATACCGGCAACCACTTGCCCACCCAAAATCGCGGCATTGGCGGGACCGCCGCCAGCAAACGCCAC
>CAYRBW010000151.1:0-5399 GCA_964422575.1 uncultured Limnohabitans sp. | reverse complement strand
AGGGTTCTTGCCCAGCGCCTTGATCAGCATGCCCAAAATCAGGTGGTCGGTGCCGCCAGCGCTGCCACCTGCGACCGACACGGCCTTGGGGTTGGCTTTGATGGCCGCTTCCAGCTCTTTCCAGGTTTTGATCTTGCCGTTGGCGGGCACCACGATCACGCCAGCTTCTTCGGTCAGGCGGGCAATCGGGGTCACGTCTTTGATGGTGACAGGGCTCTTGTTGGCAATGCCCGCACCGATCATGACCGAGCCGCCGACCATGAGAGTGTTGCCTTGGCCTTTGCGCTGGTTCACAAAGCGGGGCAGACCTACCATGCCGCCTGCACCGCCGACGTTTTCAAATTGCATCGTGCCCACCAACCCTGCGGCCTTGGCGGCGCGTTCCATGGCACGGGCTGTGCCGTCCCAACCGCCGCCTGGGGCTGCGGGCACAAACATGTTGATGCTGGCGACCAGGGGTTTGGCCTGGGCCCAAGCTGGCAGAGTGAACGAAGCACCAGCGGCAGCGCCGAGGGCGAGGAAGTCGCGTTTGGACATTTGCATTTCAGTCTCCTGTGTAAAAATGAAATAACGCTGGCTGCAAAGCAGACAGATGCCATCATTCTGATGCGGGGCGTGGCCCCAAACTGTCAATCACCTGTCATTTCTTTTCAGTGAATACCCTAAAGCCCCAGATTCTGTTGGTGGAGGACACGCCTGACATCTCGTTGTGGCTGGGCACCGCTTTGCGCCAGGGGGGCATGGCCGTCAGTTTTGCCACTGATGGCTTGCAGGCCGATCGCTTGTTGCAACGGGGTCATGGGTTTGACGCGGTGCTGCTGGACTTGCAGTTGCCCGGTCGTGATGGCTTGAGTGTGTTGCAGGCCTTACGTGAGCGTGGAGACGCCGTGCCGGTGCTGGTTTTGACGGCTCGGGCCAGCGTGCCCGACCGGGTGCTGGGTTTGAACATGGGGGCGGATGATTATTTGCCCAAACCGTTTGACTTGAGCGAACTGGAGGCCCGTTTGCAGGCCTTGTTGCGACGTCCGGGGCGGGTCAAAACGGCTGTGTTGCGTTGTGGGCCTTTGGCCTTGGATCTGGATTCTGGAGCGGTGCAGCTGCAGGGGCAGCCCTTTCCTTTGACCAAGCGTGAAACTGCGGCGCTGCGGGTGTTGCTGGAGTCGCCGCAGCGCACGGTCAGCAAAGAACAGTTGCATGCCGAGGTGTTTGCCGATGAGGCGACTGGACTCGATGCGGTGGAAGTGCTGGTTTACCGCCTGCGCAAGAAGCTGGAGTCGGTGCAAGCCGATGTGGCGATCACCACCTTCCGAGGCATGGGCTACATGTTGACTTTGCCCACGGCGCAGGTCCACTGACATGCGCAGCGTGTCCTTGGGCCCTGCCAAGACGACTGCTTCGTTGCGCAGGCGCTTGCTCAGCTGGATTTTGTTGCCCTTGGCGGGGTTGATCGGCATCAACGCCTGGGTGGGTTATGGCAATGCTGTGCAGGCGGCCAACGAAGCTTATGACCGATCTTTGTATCTGGCCGCACGCACCTTGGCCGAAGAGCTGGAGTGGCGCGATGGTCGCTTGCAGCTGGATGTGCTCAAGGCGGCAGGCTACTTGTTCGAGAACCACACAGGCTCGCGTCTTTTTTACAAGGTGACGACCCTGGGCGGGCAGTGGCTGGCGGGTGATGCATTCTTGCCGAGCGCGCCTTTGCGAGAAAAAACAGCGGTCAAATATTTCGCACTGGTGCAGTTTGACGATGGGGTTTATCTGAACCAAGCTGTGCGTTTGGCCGAACTCATCCACGTCATGGAAGAGTCGGGACTGGACAATGCATTGATCAAAATCACTGTGGCTGAAACCATGGAGGCGCGTCAGCAGTTGATTCAGCACATTTTGTGGGACACCCTGGGCAGTCAGGGTTTGCTGTTGCTGGCTGCCGCGTGTTTGGTGGTGTTGGGCGTGCAGCGCGGCATCCGGCCCTTGGAGGCCTTTCGTCAGCAGTTGGCACACAAGGCGGACGATGATTTTTCGCCGATCCAGCCGCCAGATTTGCCACGCGAATTGCGACCCCTCATTAACACCTTGAACAGTTACTTGGAGCGCTTGGGGCGATTGATTGACATACGCAAGCGGTTTTTGGACAACGCTGCACACCAGCTGCGCACACCCCTGACCGCACTCAAAACCCAGCTTGCATTGGCCCAACGCAATGCTGAGCCTGAACGGGCCGGTGCCTTGATATCGGCAGCTCGTCAAACCACCGACGATGCGGTGCGTTTGACTGAGCAACTGTTGGCCATGACCCGTGTCGAGCATGCCCGCGAAATGCACAGCCCCCAAACGGTTGATTTGGTGACGCTGGCCAAGCAGGTCACGCAAGAGCATTTGCTGCGCGCGCTCCAGTTGGGCGATGACTTGGGGCTGGAGGCGCAAACAGCACATGCACAGGTGCGAGGCGTAGACCTGTTGCTGCACGAAGCCTTGAGCAACCTGATCGACAACGCCATACACCATGGGCCTTCTGGCACCCACATCACGGTACGCGTGGGCCAGTTCTGGCTGGAGGTGGAAGACGATGGGCCGGGCATTGCGCCGCAACACCAGACCCATGTGTTTGAAAGGTTTTACCGCGCAGCGCCTTCGGGTGTGGCGGGCAGCGGCTTGGGCTTGGCCATCGTGAAAGAGATCGC
The DNA here is from genome assembly GCA_964422575.1 of uncultured Limnohabitans sp. Taxonomy (GTDB): domain Bacteria; phylum Pseudomonadota; class Gammaproteobacteria; order Burkholderiales; family Burkholderiaceae_C; genus Limnohabitans_A. The sequence continues at coordinate 2,718 of CAYRBW010000151.1, read as the reverse complement.
CAGCCAACACGGGGCTCAAGTCAGTGTGCGCAGCCCGGTCAGGGATGGGTACGGCACGACCATTCGGATGAGTTGGCCTGAGGCATCACAGATCTAGCGTTGAATTCTTCGCTGTGGGAGATGCCCCCGTTGCCGAATGTGGGCTCAGGTGTAACGCTTGCTGCGCAGGTTGTTTTTCATGTCGCGCAGATTGGGCTGCAGTTGTTCGCCGATGCGCAGCGCCACCGTGGTGGCGAGGATGTCGATGATCAGCAAGTGCAGAAGACGCGAGACCATGGGGCTGTATTTGTCGTAGCCCTCGGGGTGATCGGCTGTCAGGTGAATCTGTCCGGCACTCGCCAGTGGCGAGCCACTGGCGGTGATGACGATGGTGGTGGCACCTTGCTTTTTGGCAATGTCGCACGCGTCCATCAGATCGCGGGTGCGGCCTGAGTTGGAGATGATCACGGCGCAGTCACCCGGTTTGAGCATGGACGCACTCATGACCTGCATGTGGCCGTCGCTGTAGGCAATGGCGTTCACACCCAGACGGAAGAATTTGTGTTGTGCATCTTGCGCCACGATGCCTGAGTTGCCCACACCATAAAACTCGATGCGGCGTCCGGTTTTTTGTGTCGCGGCCAAGGCCTGCGCTGCATGTTCCAAAGCAAATGAGCTGGCGTCGTTTCGGTATTTCAAAAACGCCGCCACGGTGTTGTCAATCACTTTGACCGCGATGTCGCTGGTCTTGTCGTCGGCGTCCACGCTGCGGTGGATGAAGGGCACACCCTCGCTCACGCTGCCAGCGAGTTTGAGCTTGAAGTCGGACAGGCCGTCATAGCCCATGCTGCGGCAAAAGCGCACCACGGTGGGCTTGCTCACATGCGAGCGGTCCGCCAATTCGGTGACCGGCAAATTGGCAAAAGCACGTGGATCGGCCAGCACGAGCTTGCCCACGCGTTGCTCGGCCGGGGCCAAGGAGGGCAAAGAAGCTTTGATTCGGTCGAGCATGGTGTGACTCCGGTTTAAATTTCTTCGGACCAACAAAAACCGTCACGCGCGATCATGGCGCTGGATGCGCTCGGTCCCCAGGTACCTGCCGCATAAGGGCGCGGGCCGATCATGTCGTTTTGCCAGTGCTGCAAGATGGGTTCGACCCAGCGCCAAGCTTCTTCTTGTTCATCGCTGCGCACGAACAGGTTCAGGCGACCGTCCAGCACATCAAGCAGCAAGCGCTCATACGCGCCCACGCGCTGGCTGCCAAAGCGTTTGTCAAAGTCCAGGTCCAGGTGCACCGGGCTCAGGGTGGCTCCGCCGCTGCCTTCGCCGCGTTTGCTTTGGCCCTGGGCAAACAGGTGCAGCTCCAGCCCATCCTTGGGTTGCAAGTGAATCACCAGTTTGTTCGCGTGGCCAACCGGGCTTTTGAAAATTTCGTGCGGTGTTTGGCGGAAATTGATCTCGATGTATGCCTCGCGTGAGGCCATGCGCTTGCCGGTGCGGATGTAAAACGGCACGCCCGCCCAGCGCCAGTTGGCGATCTCGGTGCGCAGCGCCACAAAGGTCTCGGTGCTGCTGGCGGGGTTGACACCTTGCTCGTCGCGGTAGCCGGGCACGGCCTTGCCTTCGACATTGCCCGCGCTGTACTGGCCGCGAATCACGTGCTGGCACAGGGTCTCGGGCGTCCAGCGCTTCAAGGCGCGCAGCACCTTGAGTTTTTCGTCACGGATCGCGTCGGCGTGGGCATTGATGGGCGGCTCCATGGCGATGGCACACAGCAGTTGCAGCGCGTGGTTTTGCACCATGTCGCGCAGCGCGCCGGTGGTTTCGTAAAAGCCGCCACGCTTTTCCACGCCCAGTTCTTCGGCCATGGTGATCTGGATGTTGGCGATGTGCTCGCGCCGCCACAGGGGCTCAAACAGGGCGTTGCCAAAGCGCATGGCAAACAGGTTTTGCACTGCCGGTTTACCCAGGTAGTGGTCAATGCGGAAGATTTGTTGCTCTTTGAAGACCTTGCCCACCGCCTCGTTGATGGCTCGGTTGGAGGCCAGATCGTGGCCCAGCGGCTTTTCGAGCACGATGCGGGTCTTGGCCGTGTTCAGACTGTTAGCAGCAAGTTGTTCGCACACAGTGGTGAACAGGCTGGGTGCGGTGGACAAATACATCACCACGTTGTTGGTCTCGCGTTCGGCCAGTCGGGCAGACAGCGCGGTGTACGACTCGGGCTTGGACAAGTCCATCCGCACGTAGCACAGCAAGCTGGCGAAGCGGGCAAACTCTTCGGGATTTGGGCGCTTGTCGCCATCCACCTGATCGAACCGAGACTGGATTTGCTGACGGTATTGCTCGTCGCTCAGGTCGTCGCGGCCCACACCGATGATGCGGCCACCTTCGGGCAGGGTGTCGTGGCGATACGCCTGGAACAGCGCGGGCATGAGTTTGCGCCAGACCAGATCGCCCGTGCCGCCAAAGAAAACAAGATCAAAAGCCATGATGTTCTGAAGTTACATGAAAATTTGGTTTGTAATGTAACTTTGTTTCACGGATAATTCAAGCGACTTCTCAAATAAACGCCATGAACCAACTCGACGCCCTCAAACAATTCACCACCGTGGTCGCAGACACCGGCGACTTCAAGCAACTGGCCCAATTTCAGCCACAAGATGCAACGACCAACCCGTCGCTTATTTTGAAAGCCGTGCAAAATCCCGAAAACGCGCCCTAGCTGGCCGAAGCCGTGGT
>CAYRBW010000150.1:0-5990 GCA_964422575.1 uncultured Limnohabitans sp. | reverse complement strand
CCACAGTGTCATGCATGTTCCATTCAAATGCCAGCTTGAGCTTGGTGCCCACGCCGTCGGTGCCGCTGACCAGCACAGGCTCTTTGTAGCGCTTGGGCATTTCAAACAGGGCACCAAAACCGCCGATGCCCGCCAGCACACCTTCGCGCATGGTTTTCTTGGCCAAAGGCTTGATGCGTTCGACCAAGGCATCGCCTGCAACGATGTCGACACCGGCGTCTTTGTAGGAAAGAGGAGTTTGACTCATGGTTTTGGCCCTGAAGGGCAGGTAAATGGGATACGGGGGCCTAAAACGGGCTGGCAGACTAAAATCGAAACCTATTTTAAGGGTTGACCCTGGTTAATTTGGACAACCTACCGCAAAAGACGAGACCCACATGCAAGCACCCCTTCCTTTTTTGATGACCCGTTTGGCCGCGTGGTTGGGGGTGGCCTTGGTCGCAACTTTGGTTTTTTGGTTGCTGGCCCCGGTGCTGGCACCCTTTGTGGTCGCGGCCGTCATGGCCTATGTCCTGCATCCCTTGGTGCTGCGTTTGGAGCGTTTGGCAGGCGCGCGTTTGCCGCGCGCTTTGGCTGTGCTGTTGGTCGAAGTCTTGGCTATTTTGGCGTTGCTGGGCATCTTGCTGCTTCTGGTGCCGATTTTGGTGCGTGAATGGCCTTTGCTTCAGCAGCAATTGCCCTTGCTTCTGGACCGCTTGGCCGAGTCCATCAATCCCTTGCTCAACCAGTTGGGCTTGAACGTGTCGCTGGATCTGCGCGATTTGAAAACCCAATTGGTGTCTTATCTGAGTGCCAACCGTGAAGACTGGTGGGCACCGCTCATGTCCTCACTCAAGATGGGTGGCAGCGCAGCCTTGGCCTTGATGGGCTATGTGGTGTTGGTGCCTGTGGCCCTCTTTTATTTACTGCACGACTGGACCCGGATGGTGAACAGTGTGGTTGAGTTGGTGCCGCCTGCCTGGCGCGAGATTTTTGACGGGTTCATGCAAGAGAGCGACCTGGTGCTGGGTGAGTACTTGCGCGGGCAGTTGTTGGTCATGTTGGCTTTGGCTGTGTTTTATGCCGTGGGCTTGAGGTTGTTTGGCTTGGACTTGGCTTTGCCGATTGGTGTGTTCACCGGTTTGGCCGTGTTTGTGCCTTATCTGGGTTTCGGCGTAGGCCTGGTGCTGGCTTTGCTGGCGGGTCTGCTGCAATTTGCATCGGTCCAAGCGGTCGTGATGGTGTCCGTGGTGTTTGGCTTGGGCCAGTTAATTGAGAGTTTTGTGCTCACGCCCCGTTTGGTTGGTGAGCGCATTGGCCTGCACCCCTTATCGGTCATTTTGGCTTTGATGGCGTTTGGTCAGTTGTTGGGTTTTTTGGGTGTGTTGATCGCCTTGCCTGCCAGCGCGGTCTTGTTGGTGGCGCTGCGTCGTCTGCGGTTGCGATATCTGGAAAGCGATCTCTATCAAAAAAGCGGTTCAGGTGATGCCGGGCAGGGGCCTGATTCGGCATGAAGCAATTGGCCTTGGACATCGGCCTGGCCTCAACGCCCACGCTGGATAATTTTTTCTCCGGTCCGAATTGGGCTGCAGTAGAGCACTTGCGCTTGTGGACCGCTTCCAACAGCCGTTCCCCCGTGCCCAGTTACCTTTGGGGTGAGAGCGGTTCGGGCAAAACCCATTTGTTGCATGCGGTTCACCACGCTTTGAAAGAGCAGGGCGAACAAGTGGGCTGGCTCGACGCCTACACGCTGAACCCGCCGGAGTTCAACGACGACTGGAGTGCGGTGCTGATGGACGATGTGCACTTGTACAACAGTGAGCAGCAGCACACGGCCTTCAATTGGTTTGTGAATGCCATGACGCCTCGCACAGGTTTGCCGCGTTGGGTGCTGGCAGCAGGCACTTTGCCACCAACCGATTTGAAACTGCGCGACGATTTGCGCTCGCGCCTGGGCTGGGGCCACATTGACGTGCTGCATGTGCTTGACGAGCCCGAGCGTCGCGCCGTCCTTCGGCAAGAGGCCGATGCCCGGGGTTTGTTTTTGAGTGACGAGGTCATGTCCTACATGCTGAATCGCTTTTCGCGTGATCTGGGCAGTTTGATGCAATTGCTTGACAACTTGGACCAATACGCCTTGCAAACGCAGCGTGCACTGACCATTCCCTTGGTGCGCGCCATGCTGGAGAACGAATGAAACTCGCCTTGTTTGACCTGGACCATACGCTTTTGCCCTTGGACTCCGATCACACTTGGGGTGTTTTCACGACCGAGATGGGCTGGAACGATCCCCTCGTGTTCAGCCAGCGCAATGACGAGTTTTATGCCCACTACCAAGCGGGCACGCTCGATATCCATGAATACGTGCGCTTTGCCACCCGCGCAGCCCGTGAGCGCGGTGCCACCGAAGCGGCCCGTGCCCACGCCCGTTACATGGATGACGTCATCCGCCCGCGCATCACACCCGAGGCGCTTGCGCTGTTACGATCACATCAACATGCGGGCGACACGGTCATGATCGTGACGGCCACCAACGAGTTTGTGACCCGTCCGATTGCCCAGGCTTTTGGGGTGAGCGAGCTGATCGCAGTGGAGCTTGAGCGCGATGCCACGGGCTGGATCACCGGTGAGATCAAGGGAACCCCTTCATTCAGAGAAGGTAAAGTCACCCGCGTTGCGCAGTGGCTGAGCCAGCAAGGTCTGGACTGGGGTGATACAGAGATGACGTTCTACTCGGATTCCATGAACGATTTGCCGCTGCTGGAAAAAGCCCACCATCCGGTGGCAACGAACCCTGACGCTCGTTTGCGTCAACTGGCCACAGAGCGTGGCTGGCGCATCCTCGAACTCTTTCAAGAATGATCAAAAATTTTATCGACAAGCTGATGGGCAAAGGGCCCAAAAGCAACAAGCCCCACTTTGGCCGACGCACCGAGGTGCCTGCATCGGTGCATGGCATTGCCCCCAACTTGGTGGATGAACGCGCCATCCATGTGACCCGCACCCTACAGCAAGCAGGGTTTGAGGCCTACATCGTGGGTGGCGCGGTGCGTGACCTGCTGCTGGGTCTGCGTCCCAAAGATTTTGATGTCGCCACCGACGCCACGCCTGAGCAGGTTAAGAGCCTGTTTCGCCGTGCGTTCATCATCGGGCGACGCTTTCGCATCGTGCACGTCGTTTACGGGCGTGGGCGGGACAATGAGGTGATCGAAGTCTCGACATTCCGTGCGCATTTGGACAACGCTGCAGCCGAACAGGTCAAAGGTAACGAGCGCACCAGCAAACGCCAACTCGAAGGCATGAAGCATGCGGTCGACTCCAGTGGTCGTGTGTTGCGCGACAACGTCTGGGGTCCGCAAGATGAAGACGCCACCCGCCGCGATTTCACCGTCAACGCCATGTACTACGACCCCGAGTCGCAAATCGTGGTGGATTACCACGGGGGTATTCCGGATGCCAAAAAGCGCGTTTTGCGCATGATCGGTGACCCGACAGCGCGCTACCGCGAAGACCCGGTGCGCATCATCCGTGCGGTGCGGTTTGCGGCCAAGCTCAGCCCTTTGGGTTTCAAGTTCGAGGCCAAAACCGCCAAGCCCTTGACTCAGTCCGCCACCTTGCTGGCCGATGTACCGCAAAGCCGCTTGTTTGACGAGATGCTCAAACTGTTGCAAACCGGGCATGCCTTGGCCTCCATTGAACAGCTCAAAAAATTGGGCTTGGCCACAGGTATTTACCCCTTGCTGGATGTGGTCGTGGAGCGGGCTGAAAGTGCTTTTGTGCAAGTGGCCTTGGCCGACACCGACCGCCGCGTGGGCGAAGGCAAACCTGTTGCCCCGAGCTTTTTGCTGGCCTGCGTGTTGTGGGCCGATGTACGTGAAGGGTGGGCCAAGCGCTTGGCCCGCAAAGAACACCCACACTCGGCTTTGCAGGACGCGGTCGATGAAGTGTTTGACGCCCGCATTGGTGACGTGTCTGGCCGCGGCAAGTTGGCTGCCGACATGCGAGAGATCTGGATGATGCAACCGCGCTTTGAAAAGCGTGTGGGCAGCACGCCTTTTGGGTTGGTCGAGCAGCCGCGCTTTCGGGCCGGATTTGACTTTTTGCGCTTGCGTGCCGACATCGAAGAAGTCGATGTGCGTTTGGCCGATTGGTGGCAAGAGTTCAGCATGGCCAGTGATTCGGAGCGCGAAGACCTGGTTCAGACGGCCAAAGCCGAGCAAGCGGCCTCACAATCGGTCAAGCCTCGCGTGCGCCGCGCACCCAAGCCAGAAGGTGTGGTTGCTCCTCGGCAGTCGGCAACCCCAGTCGAATCGAATGCTGTTAATCCTTCGCCAGAATCTGGTGACGAAGGTGAACCCAAAAAACGCCGCCGTCGCCGTCGCAAGCCCGGTGCAGTCGGTGACCCGTCGGGTGCAGATTCGGGCGGCGCTTAATAAGCCAACGGTTGCCCCAAGGTGTCGATGGTGCGAGACCCCGTGACCGCCTATGTGGCGCTGGGGGCCAATTTGGGCGATGCCCTGCAAGCAGTGGTGCAAGCTTGTGACACGTTGAACTGCTTGCCCTATACGCTCGTCACAGTCCGCTCCCGGCTTTACCGCACGGCGCCTTTCGAAGCCCAAGGTCCCGATTTCATCAACGCGGTCGTGAAAATCGAGACAAGCTTGACCGCCCCCGCATTGCTGGAGGCCCTGCAGGCACTTGAAGCCCAGGCCGGACGCGAGAGGCCCTACGTCAATGCACCGCGCACCTTGGACCTGGACTTGCTGATGTATGGGCAGGCGACCATGCACAGTCCACGTTTGACCCTGCCACATCCACGTTGGCGAGAACGGGCTTTTGTGTTACATCCCTTGGCTGACGTCTGTCCTGAGTGTGTTTCTGCCGAAGATCGTACCCGCGTGTCGGGTCAAGTCATCGATGTTTTGCCGGAAGACATGCCATGACATTTTTCACCAATTCGCCCATTTCAATGCAAGCGGTTTTGCTTTTGCTGGCCAGCAATGTCTTCATGATGTTTGCTTGGTACGGGCACTTGCACAACACGGCGACGACCCCTTGATACCTGGCGGCCTTCATGAGTGGGGCATTGCGTTCTTTGAATCCGCCCATTTTCCGCAGCGCATAGGTATTTCTGCACTGTGCAGCGTAAAGCGAGCGGTTAAACTCGCCGCTGTCACGAAATCGTCACATTGCCCATTTCTCGTTATCAGGAGCTTCTCATGCTGTTTGGCAAATTGCTGCCCAAAGAAGGCAACTTCTTCGAACTATTCAATCAACACGCAGAGCGCATTGTCGAAGCGGCGCGCGCTTTCTCGAACCTGGTGGCCAATTACAGCGATGTGCACTTGCGTGAAAAGTACAACCGCGATGTGGACAACGCTGAGCATGCAGCAGACCGGGTGACGCAAGAGGTCAACCGTTTGATCCACACCACTTTCATCACCCCGATCGACCGCGAACAGATTCATGCCCTGATCAACCTGATGGACGATGTGGCTGATTTGATTCAAGACTCAGCTGAAACCATGGCGCTCTACGATGTGCACCACATGACCGAAGAAATCACGCGATTGACCGATCTGTCGGTGCGTTGCTGCGAGCGTGTGCAGGATGCGGTCAAGTTGTTGGCCCACATTGGCGAGCCTGCGGTGGCCGAATCGGCCTTGAAAACCTGTGAAGAAATCGACCGTCTGGAGTCTGACGCTGACCGCGTGATGCGCAGCGCCATGAGCAAGTTGTTTCGTGAAGAAGCCGATTTGGGAGAAATAATCAAGCTCACGGCCATCTACGAATTGCTGGAAACCATCACCGACAAGTGTGAAGACGTGGCCAACCAGATCGAGGGCATCGTCCTCGAAAACTCTTGATTTGAAACGGATATCCTGAATTATGGAAACCGTACAAGCCGCCTTGTGGGTGGTGATCTTGCTGGTCGCCCTGGCGCTCATTTTCGACTTCATGAACGGGTTTCATGATGCGGCCAACTCGATTGCGACTGTGGTCTCAACGGG
>CAYRBW010000149.1:0-6027 GCA_964422575.1 uncultured Limnohabitans sp. | reverse complement strand
GCGCAGGGCCACCAGCTCGCGCGGGCGCACCTGGCGCAGCGCGGTGCGGGCGGTGATGCGCTCGACATCGCTGGCGCCTTTGAGCTGTTCGCGCAGGCTGCTCCACACGCCCGCACCGCTTTCGCCGCACAACACGGCCTGGGCTTGCAGGCGGTCGTGGGCGGCTTGGCGCTCACGCGGGGGGCTGAGCAGCCAGCTTTTGAGTAAGCGGCTGCCCATGCCGGTCATGCAGGTGTCGAGCAACGAAAACAGCGTGGGTGAATCTTCACCGCGCAGGGTTTGTGTCAGCTCCAGGTTGCGGCGCGTGCTGGCGGGCAGGTCGATCAGTGCGTCCGAGCGCTGTACCTGCACCCGCTGCACATGGGGCAGGCTGCGGCCTTGGGTGTGTTCGGCATAGGTCAGCAGCGCGGCGGCTGCAGCTTGGGCGTCGCTCAGTGTGTCGGCGCTCCAGGCGGCCAGCGACGTGGCTTGCAGTTGTTCGAGTAGCTTGCGCTGGCCCAGGCCCGCGTCAAACTGAAAGTTGGGCCGCAGGGCCAAGGCCCAGTTGCCGCGCCCGGTGGTTTTGAGGGCACGCAGTTTTTGCTCAAAGGTGGGTGTCACGCCCGCGCTGGCCAGCAGTTCGCTGGGGCTAATGCGGTCGATCCAGTCGGCCAGTTCGTCTTGCACGCATTCGGCCAAGTGCACCACGCCTTGCGTGACGCTCAGCCACGCCAGGCCGCAGCGGTTTTTGTTGGCTTGGTGCACGGCCAGCAAAATGGCTTCGCTCTTGTCGGGCAGCAGCTCGGTGTCGGTGAGCGTGCCGGGAGTGACTACGCGCACCACTTTGCGCTCCACCGGACCTTTGGCGGTTGCCACGTCGCCCACTTGCTCACACAGCGCAACAGATTCACCCAGTTTGATCAGGCGGGCCAGATACGTCTCGACTGAATGGAAAGGCACGCCCGCCATGACCACGGGCTGACCGGCGGACTGGCCACGGCGCGTGAGGGTGATGTCGAGCAGGCTGGCGGCTTTTTCGGCGTCGGCAAAGAACAACTCGTAAAAGTCGCCCATGCGGTAGAACACCAGCGTGTCAGGGAACTCCGCCTTGATGCCCAGGTACTGCTGCATCATGGGGGTGTGGGCAACATTAACGCCTCCCTCATCTATGTTCTGATTTTTCTCTTTTGAAATCAATGGTTTACGTCCAGTAAGAAAAGTTACCCGTCAGATAGTGCCACAACATGCGTTCTACCTAAAGCTGTGACATCAACAAAAGTGAAGTTTCAAAAATTCATTAAAAACAGTTATTGTCGTGACCATTTTCCCGCATTGGTCATTCTCGTGTAGGTGACTGCGACTTCAGCCTTACCAAAGGGGACCAAAAGGGGGCTGCAGCGGCAATTTCCAACTCAGAGCGCAAAGTTGGTCCCCTTGATTTCCTTGATGACAATGTCTGGCGCTATTGGCGTGAGGAGCGACTGCGGTCTCCACCTGCTCCGGTGAATGCTTTGAATGATCGATATGGACGATGTACGGTCCATGTGGGAGGCGAGGTCGGCCACATGCATCCAGTGCTTGGTCAAAGCGTCAGGAGCGAATCACCCAGCAATACAACACCACATGGGCGATATGCCCATCGAGAGGGCATAGTTTTAAAGCATAAATCAGATCGATTTACTCCATCCTCTAATGGACGCGACATTGTTGTTCATCATCAATCGAACAATGTGTTGAAACAACCAAAGCTTGATTCCAGTCAGATTGATTCCGCGGCGGGCATAGAACTCATCAGGTGAGTCGAACAGGCCAAAATCATGATTGATGCCTTCACGCTGAATATAGGTATCGGTGCCGCACCAATCAACAGCCGGACTGGAAAGGTCTTTTGTAGCCACTCCAAATCCGCAAAATGGCCCTGGTTGATCTCCATACCTCATCTGAATCGAAGTGAGATAGGTCCGATCCAATATGAAGCCTTCCATGTTGATCCATCGCCCGTCATGCCAAACTTCGACCCAACTATGGATGATGTTTCTTGGAGCGAGCCAATAAGCCAATCCGTTGATAGCGCCTCGCTGGAGTGCCTTGTCGATGGTGAATCCATGCAATCGACAGGGAACCCCCAGAGCTCGCAGCAAGGCCATCAGCAAGGTTCCCTTGGTATTGCATTGGCCAATGCCGTCTTCAAGTACTTGTGAGGCGCTTAAATCATCAGCCTTGTTGTATCCGAAGGCCATTTCGTCGCGAACGTAGTTGTATGCCGCGCCAATTCGATCAAAAGTGGACAACGATCTCCATTGTCTTGCCGCAATCAGGGCCACGATTTTGGGATGCTCGAAATTCAACAGGTCAGTGGGAAGAGTCAGGTGTTTTAGATTCTCCATGGCCTACTCCTTCGAAATTCCGCCTAGGACGCGCAGTCCATTGAAGACAACCAAAAGGCTTGCCCCCATGTCGGCGAACACCGCCATCCACATGGTCGCGCCATTGAACAAGGCGAGCAGCAAGAAGACCGCCTTGATGCCCAGAGCGAGCGCAATGTTTTGCCAGAGGATGGCTTGGGTCTTGCGCGAAAGCCGGATCGCCTCGGGGATGCGGCGCAGATCGTCGTTCATGATCACCACGTCGGCGGCTTCCATTGCGGTGTCAGTTCCCGCCCCGCCCATCGCGAATCCTATGTTGGAACGAGCCAGCGCTGGGGCGTCGTTGATTCCGTCGCCGGCCATCGCGACATAGCCGTAACGCTGTTGCATCTCCTCAATGGCAGCAAGCTTGTCTTCGGGCAGCAAGTTGCCTCGCACATCGTCAATGCCTGCCCCTTTGGCGATGGCCTTGGCAGTGGCAAAGTTGTCGCCCGTGAGCATGACTGACGCCACGCCAAGGGCGTGAAGCTCCGCGATGGCTTCGCGGGAACTTTCCTTGATGGTGTCAGCCACCGCGAAGATGGCGAGAACCTGAGTAGCCGACGCCAACATCGTGACCGTGCGGCCCTGAGCCTCATGCTCGGCCAGACGCGCTTCGATCTGTGGGCTGCAAAGGCCACGGTCTTCGATCAGGCGGTGATTGCCCAGAATCAATGAAAGTCCATCGGCTTTGGCTTCGATGCCACGCCCTGGTAAGGCGGTGAAGCCCTCGAGTTGGCCACTGCTCTGCACTCCTAAACCTTGAGCGATGGCTTTGGACACAGGATGATCAGAGTGCCCTGCTAAATCGGATGCCCAACGCAAGACTTGTGATTCCACTTGATCCGTGGGCAGAACTTCGGTGGCGATCAGTTTGGGCTTGCCCAGAGTGATGGTGCCGGTCTTGTCCAGCGCGATGACTTTGATTCTGCAGGCTCCTTCCAGATGGATGCCGCCCTTGATCAGGATGCCGCGGCGGGCGGCTGCGGCCAGCCCGCTTACAACCGTCACGGGGGTGGAGATCACCAAGGCGCAAGGGCAGGCGATGATGAGAAGCACCAAGGCTTTGTAGATGGCTTGCATCCAGGTCCAATCCATCAGCCAAGGAGTCAACAGGCACACGGCCAGCGCCAAAGCGAAGACTGCGGGTGTGTAGATGGATGCGAAACGTTCCACGAACTGCTGAGTGTGCGCTCTTGACCCTTGGGCTTGCTCCACCGCGTGGATGATCCGGGCCAGCAGCGTGCCATTGGCTGCTGAGGTGACTTGGACCTCGACCATGCCCGTGGCATTGATGGTGCCCGCGAACACCGGGTCGCCCACTACCTTGTCCACGGGGATGCTCTCGCCGGTCACAGGGGATTGGTCGATGGCAGTGGAGCCCACGATGACCACGCCATCGAGCGGGACACGTGCGCCGGGTTTGACGCGGACGATGGCGCCGATCGCGACAGCTTTGACAAAGCTTTCGTTCCACGATCCGTCCTGTTGTTTGACTTCGGTTTTCTCTGGGGCCATGTCCAACAGACCCTTGATGGCGTTACGGGCTCGGTCCACGGAGCGGGTCTCGATGAGTTCGGCAATCGCATACAGAGCCATCACCATGGCGGCTTCCGGCCATTGGCCAATGAAAAATGCGCCCGTGACGGCAACCGTCATGAGCGCGTTGATGTTCAAGCGCAGGTTGCGCAGAGCGGCCAAGCCCTTCACGTAGGTCGAAAAGCCCGCTAAGCCAATGGCGGCGACTGATAGAGCCATGCCAACGGCCGAGAAGGTCAAGGTATGCGGGGCAAAGAAGGAAATGGATTCGGTGCCAAAGGCCAAAACCAACGCGAGGACATAGCGGGGCAGTCCCTCGGGAGGTGATACACCGCCACCGCCGACATGCCCAAGATCGGAGTGGCTGTGGTCATGGCTTCCATGACCATGTTCAGTGTCGCCAGCGGCATCGGATGCAGGGACTGATTTGAACCCGGCTTTGCGGATAGCTTCCAGTGCTTGCGGTATGGATTTCGCTGGCGCATCAATGGCCACGGTGCGAGCCCCCAATTGAAAGTTCAGGCTTCGAAGTCCTGGCAGATTGGCCAAGGCGTGGCGTATCTCTGCCTCCTCCGACGCGCAGTCCATGGTGGAGATGTGGAAAGTTGGGATGCCTTCGGGTTCAGGCTTGGGTTTGACAGGCGCAATCGATTCGGTCTCGCATGCGCTTGCGCAGCGGGAGGAGTCGGTGGGGTTGGGGTTTTGGGCTTGCGGTTGGTTCATTGGCGTGTCCTTGCTATGTGGCATTCGAGGGTTTAGAGTATTAAAAACCCTGTAGCCACTACAGAGTCAAACCCCATAAGGAACTTTTCATGAAAATAGGCGAGCTGGCCACCCTCACCAATACTCCAGTAGAGACCATCCGCTTCTACGAACGGGAGAAACTGCTGGCCGAGCCAGGCCGCAGCGACGGCAATTACCGGATTTATGGAGCGGCTCATGCGGAGCGTTTGTCCTTCATCCGGCATTGCCGAGGCTTGGACATGACTTTGGATGAGATAAGGGTGTTGTTGCGGGTCAAAGATGCCCAGACGAAAAACTGCATCCAGGTCAATGAGCTTCTAGATGAGCACATCGGACATGTGGCACAGCGGATCAAAGAGCTGCGACAGTTGGAAAAACAGCTCAAAAGCTTGCGTGAAGCCTGCCTGGATGGCCAAGACGCCGAGCACTGCGGAATCCTCAATGAATTGACTGAAATCGCCAAAGGCCCCTCCTCATCCCATGGTCGAGAGGGGCATGTTCATGGTGCCCATTCAGCGACGGGCGCGCGCAAGCCCACCCATAAGCACTGAGGCGCATTGACTTAGCCGGGAGCTATGCAGCAGGTGAGAGAGCTGCTTGGGCTATTCAGAAATGCGGGGGACATGCCGACAGCGAAAACATAGGTTTCGACGCTTCGTTGAACGTCAAATCCAGATCGTTCGGCCTACTCTTGAACCAATTGAAACCCCATGATGAGCCGTCATTTTGGTGTGCCGCAACATGCCGTTTTCAGTCCCCCTTTCGGGCGTTGTAGCACAGCTGATGGACCTCGATTGAAGGCGTCGTGATGCGTGACAAATGCCCCTCAAATACCCTCAAGGCCACCGCGACTTGATGGGTGCTAGATGGGGACTGAGTCGGAAAGAAGTTGGCGAAAACTCAGTGTTTATGAGGGTGAAAAAGTCGCCAGCCCGTACTGGGTCATCATGGGGGTGTGGGCACTCAGGTCGAGCGCTGACATGGCTTAAAACGGGGCGTCTTTGGGTTCAACGCCGTCAGCGGCGTCGGGCGTGACCTCGGCGTCCGATGCATCGCTGTCTGAGGCGCGTTCGCGGCTCAGGGTTTCGACGGAGGTGCACACAGCCGCTTTGTCGCCAGCGCTGGCAAATTTGCTGTACTTGCCCAAAATGGTGACCAATTGGCCGTAAATGCGAGGCGCACCAGCCAGGCATTCTTTTTGTTCCAAAAAGTCGGACTCGCCGGTGAAGTTACCGATCAGGCCACCGGCTTCGGTGACCAGCAGCGAGCCGGCAGCCATGTCCCAAGCGGACAGACCGGTTTCAAAGAAACCATCGGTGAAGCCTGCAGCCACATAAGCCAGGTCCAGCGCGGCGGAGCC
>CAYRBW010000148.1:0-6040 GCA_964422575.1 uncultured Limnohabitans sp. | reverse complement strand
GCAGCCTGCACCCCGTGGTGCCCACCCGCGCAGGCGTGTGCCTGCTGATGGCCGATATCGACCCCCTCAAGCCCAGCAACACCGGCTGGCTGATTGCCGATGTGGTGCCCGACACCTTTGCCTTTGGCTGGGCCCGCACCGAGGTGGACCCCGCCTTGCTGGCGTTGCTGGCCGATCCGCAGTGGCAGCCGGTGCTGGTCTTTCCGGGTGATTTTGTGGCGCCTGAGCGGGTGGTGCGCACGGTTCAGACCCCCGATGTGGGCAAGCGAGTTTTGTTCATCTTGCTGGACGCCACCTGGCCCGAAGCCCGCAAGATGTTTCGCAAAAGCCCCTATCTGGACAAGCTGTCGGTGCTGAGTTTGCACTCTGAGCAGATTTCAAATTACAAGCTGCGCCGCTCGCGCCGCGATGACCATTTTTGCACCAGCGAAGTGGCATCGCTGTGCCTCGATCTGGCCGGTGAAGCCCATGCCGCTCACACGCTGCAGGCTTGGCTTGGGGTGTATACCCACCACTACCTGCAATCGAAGCACCAGCTGCCACCTGACCTGGAAGGCGCAGCGCATTCACAATGGCGGAGCTTGGCCTTGGCCTGAAGCCACCCGGAACCCAAGCCCCCGAACTTGCACAAGGAGTCCCATGTCCAACACCCCATCTACCGTCAAGCTGCCCCGCACAGTGGAGCGCCTCGTCACCGGCCAGTCCACATCCGACGGCGCAGGTGTCAAGCTCAGCCGCATCCTCACCCAAGATTTACAGCACCGACTCGACCCTTTTTTGATGCTCGATGCCTTTGGCAGCGACAAGCCCGACGATTACATCGCGGGTTTTCCGGACCACCCACACCGGGGCTTTGAAACCGTGACCTACATGATCGCCGGGCGCATGCTGCACCGCGACAGCGCCGGCAACGAAGGCCTGCTGCAAAACGGCGGCGTGCAATGGATGACCGCAGGCAAGGGCGTGATCCACTCCGAAATTCCGCAGCAAGATCAGGGCGTGATGGAGGGCTTTCAACTTTGGCTGAACCTGCACAGCAGCGAGAAGATGAACACCCCTTGGTACCGCGACTTCCAGAACGCGCAGCTGCCCCAACTGAGCACGCCCGAAGGGGTGCGGGTGACGGTGATCGCCGGTGCCAGTCATGGCGTGCAAGGTGCCGTGACCCGAGAGATCACACAACCGGTTTATCTGGATGTGCACATGCCGCAGGGCGCACGTTTTGAGCAAACACTGCCCGCAGGCCACAACGCCTTCCTCTATGTCTACCGTGGCGAGGTGCGCATCGGTGCGCAGGCCGTGCCCGTGCAGCGCATGGCCATTTTGGCGAACACAGCACAGGCCGATGGTGTGGTGATCGAGGCCAGCGCTGACGCCAAATTGATCCTGGTGGCGGGCCAGCCGCTCAAGCAGCCCATCGTGCAATACGGCCCGTTTGTGATGAACACCAAAGAAGAGATTTACCAAGCGCTGGCGGATTTCAGGGATGGGCGACTGGGTGAGTCGGCTCAGATGGGCTGAAGACCGTGTGGATTCGGGTCGATGGACGCGGTGGGGTCGGTTTCACAAGCTCCTGAAAGCTTGCACAAATTTTTGCGCTTCTGCGTGCACCTGATCGGCGCTGCGCCCCGGCGCATACAAAGCCGATCCCAATCCAAAACCCGAAGCGCCTGCGGCCCGGTAAGCGGCCATGTTGTTGGGCGTGATGCCGCCCACGGGCATCAAGGCGGCTGATTGGGGCAGCACGGCACGCATCGCTTTGACGGTGGCCGGTGAAATCATCTCGGCCGGGAACAGCTTGAGCCCGTGCGCGCCTGCGTCGAGCGCGGCAAAGGCTTCGGTGGGCGTGGCCACACCGGGCAGCACCACCATGTCCAGTGCCAGCGCTTGTGCCACCACCGCCGGGTTGAAATGGGGCGAGATGATCAGGCGACCGCCAGTGGCGTGAACGTCTTGGACTTGCTGCGCGTTCAGCACTGTGCCTGCACCGATCAGCGCTTGCGGAAACTGCTTGGTCAAGGTGGTGATGCTTTGCAAGGGCTCAGGCGAATTCAGCGGCACCTCGATGATGGCAAAGCCGCTGGCCACCAGCGCCTGGCCGATGGCCGGGGCTTCGGCAGGTGTCAGGCCACGCAGGATGGCGATCAAGGGCAGGTGGGCCATGGCTTGGGCCAGGGTGTGGGCGGGGGTATACGTCGATGTCATGTTGGTTTTGTGTAGGAGCGGCACCATCGCCGCGATGGAGTTTCAGCCGGTCAGCATGCCGAGGCCAGTGCGAACAAGCCCGCCCAAGTGGCCTCGTCCCCTCGGCTTTGGCAGGTTAGGCCCAAGTGTTGCAGGGCAAGTGTGTAGCGCAAGGTCAGGGCATGGCTGCCGATCAGGATCACGGGAGCCGAATCGACGCTGACGCTTTGTGTGCGCAGCTCTTCGCCAATCAGCAGGCCCGACAAGTAGCTGGGCAAGGCCGCTGCGCTCATGCGCCCAAACAAACCCAGCGTGCGCACCGCAAACAGCTGGTGTAGCACGCTGCCTGCGGTCTGGCTTTGGTTCACGCCTTGCAAAAAAGCCGTTTCATCAAAGATCCCATTCAAATTGAGGGTCTTGCCCAAGATCGAGTGTTGGCTCAGCAAAGCATAGACCTCGCCGGTCATGAAGGTCTGGAAATGCGTGACGCGGCCACTTTTCACCTGCACCCATTTGCTGTGTGTGCCCGGCAGCACCAGGGTGGCGCTGTTGCGCTCGGCCAGTTGCAGGGCACCAAAAATTTGCACTTCTTCTCCGCGCATCACATCAGGGGTGTGCAGGGCGTCAGAACCCAAACAGCTCAAGCCCGGCACCAAGGCCATGCGCCCGGGCTGCAGCCACAGCAGGTGCTGGCCCAGTTCGGCAAAGCCCGCAGGGCAGGGGCAGTAGGGCGCTTCTTGCCAGCCCTGGCGGCTGCCCGCCATGCCAGAAATCAGGCACAGCGCATTGGGCGCTTGCATCCAGTCGCCAAAGTGTTCATGGAACACCGCTTCAAATTGGCCCGGCGGCACGGTGAGGATGCCCCGCGCAAATTCGCGCGATTCCAGCACCTGACCGGTGGTGCCCAGCCGCGCACCTCGCAGCGAAGAGGTGCCCCAGTCGATCGCGATCAAGGGTCTCATGGCGCGTTCGCTTTCATCAAAAAGTCCAGCACCGCAGCGTGCCGAGGCAGCGGGGCCACTGCGCCATAGCCTTGCACCGACAAAGCCGCTGCAGCGTTGGCGTAGGCGGTGGCGTCCCAGAGGCTGTCGCCCGCTGAAAGCCGAGCCAGCAAGTTGCCCGCAAAACAGTCGCCTGCGCCTGTGGCGTCCACCGCTGACACCTTGTGACCCGGCACCATGCGTTGCGTTTGGCCATCGCTGGCCAGCGCCCCATCGGCCCCCAGTTTGAGCACGACCTGCGCTGCGCCTTGCGCATGGCTCCAGCCGATGATGTCTTGTGCCTGGGTGAGGCCCGTGAGCGCGGTCATGTCTTCCAGGCTGGGCAAAAACAAATCGCATAGACGGGCAGCGTGACGGATGCAGGCCTGTGCACGCGCCAGTGGCCAGAGTGACAAGCGCAGGTTGGAATCGAACGCCACACGCGTGCCCACGCTGTGGGCGTGCTGCATGGCGGCAAACGCCGTGTCGCAGGCCGAGGTCGAAATCGCCAGCGTGATGCCCGACAGGTGCAGCCACTGGCTGCTGGCGATGGCGTCTTGCCAGTGCACGAGGTCTTGTGGCTGCATGCGGCTAGCCGCTGATCCGGCGCGGGCGTAGCTGAAGTGGTGGCCTTGTGCGTCGTGGCTCACAAAGTACATGCCGGTGGGCGCTTGCGCATCGCGCAGCACGGCGCTGGCGTCCACGTTTTCGCGCTGCCACAAGTCCATGAGGCGCTCACCCCAGCGGTCGCTGCCCAGGCGGCTCAGGTAAGCCACACGGGCCCCTGCCCGCGCGGCGGCAATGGCGGCGTTGCTGGTGTCGCCGCCAAAGCCTTGCAGGTACAGCGGTGGTTCCGCCTGTGTTTGGTTGAACTCGACCATGGCTTCGCCGAGCGCAAGGATGTCGAAGGTTTTGGGAATGGCGGTCATGTGAAGTCAATCGGTCAAAGCGTCATGCACGGTGGGAGAATCAGCGCCAAACTGGCCACGCCACGAATGGAGCACCGAGACATGGATCATGATTTTGTACTGAATGCGGCTTGCAAAGGATTCCCTTTGGCAGCTGAGCCCTGCGCGGTGTCGCAGTTGGGCGTGCGTGGCTGGAACCTGTTGGATGACGCGCTGGCTTATCCGGTGGCCGTGCTGCGCCGCCCGGCGCTCACGCACAACCTGACCTGGATGCAGGACTTTGTGCAGCGCAAAGGCGTGGCCCTGGCACCACACGGCAAGACCACCATGTCGCCCGAGTTGTTTCGCATGCAGCTGCAGGCGGGCGCTTGGGGCATGACCTTTGCCAATGTACAGCAGTTGCGCGTGGGGCTGTTGGCCGATGCGCAGCGCGCCATCATCGCCAACCAGTTGGTGTGTGATGCCGATCTGGATGGGTTGGATTATTTGTTGCGTCAGCACCCGCAGGCGCGGGTCTGGTTTTTGGTCGATTCGCTGGCGCAGTTGCAGGCCCTGGCCGATTGGGGCACACGCCGAGGCAACGCTCGTTGTTGGGATGTGCTGCTGGAGCTGGGCATTGCCGGTTACCGCACCGGTTGCCGCACGCACGAGCAGGCCCTGGCCTTGGCGCAGGCTATCGCGGCCTCGCCGCTTGTGCGTCTGGGTGGGGTGGAGTGTTACGAGGGTGGGCTGGGCCGTTGCGACAGTGCACACGACACCGAGGCCGTGAGCGCTCTGGTGCGCAGCGTGAATGCGCTGGTACAACAGATCGATGCCCAGAACCTGTGGGGCAGTGATGAGGTCTTGCTGTCTGCCGGTGGCACGGCTGTGTTCGATCTGGTGATCCCGATGTTGAAACTGCAGGTTCAAAGCCGCCCGGTGCAAGGCGTGTTGCGTTCGGGCTGTTACGTGACGCACGACCACTGGAACTATGCCCGTTACCTCAAGCTGGTGGAAGCACGTGAGGGCTTGAGCGCATCGCTGCTGCCCGCACTGGAGGTCTGGGTGGTGGTGCAGTCGGTGCCCGAGCCAGGGCTGGCGATTTTGAGCGCAGGTCGGCGTGATCTGTCGTTTGACCAGTGCATGCCCATGCCGGTGCGCTGGGCGGCACGCGGGCAAAGCGGCCCTCAAGCCATGCAGACCCCACCGGGCAGCTGGCAGGTCAAGGCGCTGAGCGACCAGCACGCCCACATGGCGTTTGATGCAGGCGGTGTTTGGCCGCAAGTGGGCGATCGTGTGGCTTTGGGTATTTCTCACCCCTGCACCACATTTGACAAGTGGCGCTGGATGGCGGTCATCGAAGACGATGGTCGCATCAGCGGGGCGATCAGCACGCATTTTTGAAAAGCTAAAAGCCGCCACGTCGCATCAGCGTGGCGGCTTTTGGGCCAGTCACTTCAAGCCGTTCAATGCTTCGACGGGGTAAGCAGGCTGTGTTTTGCAGTCTTCAATGTACTGCTCAATGATGGCTTCAAAGCTGGCATCGGCGCGCAGGCCCAGTGCGTGTGCACGCTCGTAGGTACAGCCTTTGGCCCAGTTGTCCACGATGCCTGCGATGCGTTCGTTTTTTTCAAAAGTCACGCGGGCACGCACGGTGGGACCTGCGATTTTTTCCAGTGCGGCCAGCATGTCGCTGACCTTCACATTCAAACCTGGCAGGTTCAGTGCCATGCGGCCGCCAAAGGCTTCGCGGCTGGCCTCGAACACGGTGATCAAACCATGCACGGTGTTGCCCGGCGAAGAGATGGGGTGTGACACATGGGCATCCACCGGGCAGGTGGTGGCGGTGCCCGCCAAAGGCTCACGGATGATGCCGCTGAAGAACGAAGACGCTGCGCCATTGGGTTTGCCAGGGCGCACGGCCACCGTCATCAGACGGGCGGCGCGGCCATCGATCTGACGGGCTGGTCGTTTGACGACAACTCGCGC
>CAYRBW010000147.1:0-6040 GCA_964422575.1 uncultured Limnohabitans sp. | reverse complement strand
CACGCCGTAGTTGATGTGGCGGCCGATTTTGCCGTCTTCGGTCTTGACCACGTCACCGGCCAAGTCCACGCGGAAAGCGGGGGTGCTCTTGGTGTTGGTGAGGTTGGAGCCGGTCAGGTCGGCTGAGCCGCCCAACATTTCGGGCAGGGCAGCGGTGAAGGCTTCGAGGGCCAGTTGGCTGGCCTTGCGGCTGGCCACGGTCTCGCCCTTGGTGTGTGCGGCGACCACGGCGTCAAACGCCACCTGGTTGAAGTTTTTGGGCAAGTCGCCCTTCATGCGGCGCACAAATTCTTTGGCTTGTGCCGGGAAGGCGGCTTTGTAAGCGGCAAAGGCGGTGTTCCAGGCGACTTCGCGGGCTTTGCCTGCGGTCTTGGCGTCCCAGTCGGCATACACCTCTTTTGGGATCTTGAAGGGCTCAGCCGTCCAGCCCAGGGCTTGGCGGGTGAGTTGGATTTCTTCAGCGCCCAATGGCTCGCCGTGGGCTTTGGAGGTGCCCGCACGGTTGGGCGAGCCTTTGCCGATGGCGGTTTTGCAGACGATCAGGGTGGGCCCAGATGAACCGTTGTGGGCGCTGTGTTTGGCTGTGGCGATGGCCTTGGACACGGCTGCGGCGTCGTGGCCGTCCACCGCGTCGATTACGTTCCACCCACAAGCGGCAAAGCGCTGGGGGGTGTTGTCGATGAACCAAGGGGTCACTTGGCCGTCGATCGAGATGCCGTTGTCGTCGTACAAGGCGATCAGTTTGTTCAGCTTCCAGGCGCCGGCCAGGGCCACGGCTTCGTGGCTGATGCCTTCCATCAGGCAGCCGTCACCCAAGAACACATAAGTGTGGTGATCCACGATCTTGTGGCCTTCTTGGTTGAACTCGGCCGCCAGCATTTTCTCGGCCAGGGCCATGCCTACGGCGTTGGTGATGCCTTGGCCCAGTGGGCCGGTGGTGGTTTCCACGCCGGGGGTCACGCCTACTTCGGGGTGGCCAGCGGTTTTGCTGTGTAGGGTGCGGAAATTTTTGAGCTCTTCGATCGGCAGCTTGTAGCCCGTCAGGTGGAGGACCGAATAGATCAGCATCGAGCCGTGGCCGTTGGACAGCACAAAGCGATCACGGTTGGCCCAGTGCGGGTTGCTGGGATTGTGTTGCAGGTGATCGCCCCACAGCGCCACGGCCATGTCGGCCATGCCCATGGGGGCGCCGGGGTGACCGGAGTTGGCTTGTTGAACAGCGTCCATTGCGAGGGCGCGGATGGCGTTGGCCATTTGCTGTGTGTTTGCCATGTGGGCAGCTCCGGGGAAGTATTCTGGTAAACCCGAGATTTTAGCGGTTGTCAGGCGGTTGGCGCAGCCTTGGCGGCCAAGCCCCAGTCCAGCTTCGCCCAGATCCGTGTTGGGCTTCTTTTTGTTGCCGCGCCAAGACATAACGGCGCATGGCCACCGCCGGTGCATCGGCAACTACTGAAAATTCGTACAAGTCTTCGGGAGACGTGCTGGCCAGTGCTTGCTCTTGCAGGGCCAAGCCGACCACATCTTCCTGAAACGCTACGAACAATTGATCGTGCATGAAGCGCGTGGTGCTGGGATCGTCTTGGGCAAAGTCTCGTCCGTGCACGATGAAGTAGTGGGTGCTGGTCGCTGTTTCGGGTGTAGGCATGTGCGCGGTGCGAATGCGAAATTGTGGGCGGTCGGTTTCGGACAGATGGCAATCGTAAAAAAGTACCGACACCTCGTGCAGTCCCAAGCTGCGAAACTCGGAGCGCACAATGCGGGCGGCCTGACCGGGTCCCGTCAGGCCAGTGGGCACGCCCCAAACGGGGGGCAAGGTTGTTGGCACCACATTGCGCAGCAAAGCGAACTGACCATCACCGATCTCACTTTCAAACGCGGCCCTGGCGTAATCGGGTGTGCCGAAACTCTTGGCGTGCAAAAAACTCAGGTGCGTCAAATCCAACAGATTTTCATGCAGGCGCACGTAGTTGGCTTGCAGAGCCAGGTAGCCCTGAGAGCGTTCCCACAGAGGGTCTTCCATCCAGTCTTGCGCGGGGAGTTGGTTCAGATCGGCTTGCTCAGGCTCGCCCATCCAGATCCAGACCACAGCGCCGCGTTCATGTGTGCGGTAAGCGCGGATGCCCATGTTCTTCGGGCAGTTTGCCTGTGAAGGCACTTCGATGCAGTCGCCCTCCGTGTTGTAGCGAAACCCGTGGTAAGCACACACGATGGTGTCTTGCTCCAGGGTTCCGGCCGAAAGTGGCATGGAGCGGTGAGGGCATCGGTTTTCCAAGGCCACCACCTGCCCTTGTGAGCTGCGGTAAAACACCAGGTGTTTGCCAAGCAAGGTGCGGGCCAGCAAATGGCCCTTGATTTCTGCGCCAAATCCGGCCACGTACCACTCGTTCATCACAAAAGGCGTGCCCCTGTCGGCCAGGCGGGCAGCGGCATTTTGGGCAGCGAAGATGATGGTTTGTTGGGGGCGGGTCATGCATGTCTCCTGCAATTTTGGGGCGGGCCTTCTGTGCAGGGTTTGATCCCTGCCTGTTTGATTTTGATACCACTGTCGGTTTGAATGGGGCCACGTGGGTGACAAATGGATGGAAGGTGAAGGTTTCAGTGGGGCAGAAGACGCCCAAAGTGCAATTTCAGCTGAAGCCCCATCGTGGATGTCCCAAAGCCATGGCAACATCTCAGTATGAGCGCCAGATTTGACAATTCCTTCACACCATTTGCTTTAGCACAAGCCATGGTGCTGGCTGCAGGGCGCGGCGAGCGCATGCGCCCCTTGACCGACAGTACCCCCAAACCCTTATTGCAAGTGCATGGTCAGCCCCTGATGCAGTGGCCCATGCAGGCATTGGCCAGGGGAGGGTTTGTGCGCCAATTGATCAATACAGCCTGGTTGGGTTCGCAAATTTCCAACCATTTTGGCGATCAGACCCACTGGCCAGATTTGCCGGCGGTTGACCTGACTTATTCCCACGAAGGCCAAGACTTTGGCCATGCGCTCGAAACTGCAGGCGGCATCGTGCGCGCCCTGCCGCAGTTGGCCGAGGTGTTTTGGGTGGTCGCGGGTGATGTGTTTACGCCTGATTTTGTGTACACGCCAGAAGCGGTGCAGCGCTTTGCAGTGAGCGACAGCTTGGCCCATCTTTGGCTGGTGCCCAACCCTGTGCACAACCCGGGCGGTGACTTTGGCTTGTCGGCTACGGGGAAAGTGCTCAACTTGCCCAAAGGCGCACCCGGTTGCGACCTCACCTTCAGCACCATTGCGCTGTACAAACGTGCATTTTTTAAGGCTTGCGGCCTGCCCGTGGGCAATCCGCAAGGCGTGGCGCTGGCGCTGGCACCGTTGCTGCGCGCCGCCATGGACCGTGGTGAGGTTTCGGGTGAGCGCTATCTGGGGGCCTGGACCGATGTGGGTACGCCTGAGCGCTTGTCTCAACTTAATGCCCCCAATGTCGGCTGAATTTGCCTCAGGCATTAAGCTCTTTGACAGTTGATTGAACAAAAGACCGAGTCCAACATGAACACGTCCAAACTCTACGCCGACCGCCGCGCCCGCCTGGTAGCTCAACTGGGTGCTGGTGGCATCGCCATCATCCCCACCGCCCCCGAGCGCCCACGCAACCGCGACAGCGACTATCTTTACCGGCACGACAGTTACTTTTATTACCTGACGGGTTTTACCGAGCCGCATGCCACGCTGGTGATCACGGCCGAGGGTGAGACCACCTTGTTTTGCCAGCCCAAGGACATGGAGCGCGAAGTTTGGGACGGCATCCGTTTGGGGCCCGATGCCGCGCCTGCTGCTTTGGGCTTGAGTCGGGCCATGTCGTCGGCCGAGTTGACCGCGCAAATGCCCAAGCTGCTCGAAAACCGCAGCACCGTTTGGTATCCGTTTGCCATTCATGCTGGTCTGGAAGGTCGCGTGGATGGCTGGTTGCAGGCGGTGCGAGCGCGGGTGCGCTACGGCGCTTTGTGCCCAGACCAACAACGCGATCTTTGCAGCCTGCTCGACGAGATGCGTTTGGTGAAAGACGCGCACGAGCAAGACATCATGCGCCGAGCCTCTGCCATCAGCGCCCGCGCCCACATCCGCGCCATGCAGTGCAGTGCCAGCATGCTGCGGGCGGGCCACGAGGTGCGCGAATACCATTTGGATGCTGAGCTGTTGCACGAGTTCCGTCAGCGCGGCTCGCAGTACCCAGCCTACGGCTCCATCGTGGCGGGTGGAGCCAATGCCTGCGTGTTGCACTACCGTGCCGACACCGCTTTGATCCGTGACGGCGACCTGGTGCTGATCGACGCCGGTTGTGAATTGGACAGTTACGCCAGCGACATCACACGGACCTTCCCGGCCAACGGCAAATTCACTGGCCCCCAGCGCACGCTCTATGACTTGGTGCTGGCCTCGCAAGATGCGGCCGTGGCCGCAACCAAAGCCGGTGCGCGGTTTGTCGATCCGCACGAGGCCACCGTGGCTGTGCTGGCGCAGGGCTTGCTCGATGTGGGGTTGCTTGACAAGAACAAGGCTGGTAACGCGCAGGATGTGATTGCCAACCGCAGTTATTTCCAGTTTTACATGCACCGCACTGGGCACTGGCTGGGCATGGATGTGCACGATTGCGGTAGCTACGTGGAGCCTTCGCAAGTGGGTCAGATCAGCGAGCGCAAAGCTCCGCTGAGCGGCGAGTTGATCAAGGATCGCCCCAGCCGCATCCTGCAGCCGGGCATGGTGCTGACCATCGAGCCGGGCCTGTATGTGCGTCCTGCACCGGGCGTGCCCGAGCAGTTTCACAACATCGGCATTCGCATCGAAGACGATGCCATTGTGACCGCCACGGGTTGTGAGTTGATCACGCGTGGCGTGCCGGTCAAGGCTGACGAGATCGAAGCCCTGATGAAGGGCTAAGAGGCATGACCGTGTTGCAAAGCGGTCACGTGCGGTCGATGCAGGTGGGCCGTGTTCAGCCGCTCATCGTGGGTGGGCGCAGGCTCATGACGGCGATCGGCAAGACCCCGGTGACTGACACGGTCGTGTTGGGCCCTTTGGGGCTGGCCGGTGATGAGCAAGCCGACCTCTCCGTGCACGGCGGCTTGAGCAAAGCGGTTTATGCCTTGCCGTCAGAGCATTTGCCTTGGTGGCAAGCGCAGCGCCAGGCGCACGGGACGACAATGTTTGAAGAACAATTGCCTCCCGGTTATCTGGGCGAGAACCTTAGCCTGCAAGGTTTGTTGGAAGAAGACCTGTTCATCGGAGACAGCTTGGACTTTGGCGAAGTGGTCTTGCGCGTGACCCAGCCACGTGAGCCTTGCGGGAAATTCAATGCCGTCATGGGCTACACCCAGGCCGCCAAGGACATGGTGCAAAGTGGGCGTTGTGGATTTTATTTGGCGGTGGATCGGCCTGGGCGTTTGCAAGCCGGCGCCCGATTCGAAGTCATTGCAGGTCCACGATCCATCAGCGTCGCGCAGGCCTTGCGGCACAAAGCCTGGAAGCATTTGTGTTGATCACTTCATTTGTGCGCAAAAGGCAAAAGCCAACTCACTTGCGAAGGGCATTCCCCTAGCCCAATGACCTGAATCTGGGGTCTACAATGAAAATACTGGCCGACTGTCGCCCTGGATGTTGACAAATCACTTGTCATCCAGATGGGCCGCTGAACCCCGGAAACCTTGACAGCACATCCCTACAACGGAGCAAAAACAATGACCCATCAGGTCCAAGCAGAAGAAAAACGCGCTCAGTTGCGCAAAGCTGCCCTCGAATACCACGAGTTCCCCACCCCCGGCAAAGTCGCCATCGCGGCCACCAAGCAACTGGTCAACCAACATGACCTTGCATTGGCCTACTCTCCCGGTGTGGCTGCGCCTTGTGAAGAAATCGTCAAAGACCCTGCCAACGCTTTCAAGTACACCAGCCGGGGCAATTTGGTGGGTGTGGTGACCAACGGCACGGCTGTGCTGGGTCTGGGTGACATTGGCCCCCTGGCCAGCAAACCGGTCATGGAAGGCAAGGGCGTCTTGTTCAAGAAGTTCTCGGGCATTGACGTGT
>CAYRBW010000146.1:601-6087 GCA_964422575.1 uncultured Limnohabitans sp. | reverse complement strand
GGGCAACGCTACAACCGGGAAACGCTGGAGATCGCCTTTCGCGGTTTGAACATCGCGCAGATCCTGGACCTGACCGTCGAAGAGGCACTGGCATTCTTCAAGGCTCAGCCGGCGATAGCGCGCAAACTGCAAACCCTGCAGGATGTGGGCCTGTCCTACATCACTCTGGGTCAGGCGGCCACCACCTTGTCGGGTGGCGAGGCGCAACGCGTGAAGCTGGCGCTGGAACTGTCCAAACGCGACACGGGGCGCACACTGTATGTGCTGGACGAGCCCACCACCGGCCTGCATTTCGCCGACATCGCCTTGCTGCTGCGCGTGCTGCACCAATTGCGCGATGCGGGCAACACCATCGTGGTGATCGAGCACAACCTGGACGTGATCAAGACCGCCGACTGGCTGATCGACATGGGCCCCGAAGGCGGCGCGGGCGGCGGCACGGTGCTGGGCGAAGGCACGCCGGAGCAACTGGCCAAAAACAAGGCGAGCTTCACGGGGCACTATTTGGCGCGTTTGCTTTAAATACGCTGCCCCTACCTTTTCATTCATCCCATTTTTTGCTTCAAGCCTCCATGAAAACCGTCATCCGTGCTTTCTTCCGAACCCTGCGCATCGTGCTCGGCCCCGTCATGCTGCTCAAAGAGCGCCTCACCCAACCCACTGGGCTGGTGCGGGAAGCTGTGGCGCAAGCCCACGTGGACCAACAGTGCCAAAGCCTGGCGCTGTACCAGTTCAGCACCTGCCCGTTTTGCATCAAGGTGCGCCAGGAAATGCGCCGGCTGTCGCTGCCGATTGAAAAGCGCGATGCGCAACACCACACCGCCAACCGCGACGCCTTGCTGCAAGCTACGGGCGCAACCCAGGTGCCGTGTCTGCGGATCACCGAAGCCGATGGCCAAACCCGTTGGCTCAAGGATTCGGCCGCGATCGTGGCGTATTTGCGCGAGCGCTTTGCCTGAACACGCAAGCTCAAGGGAGTGAATTTTTAGGCTGGCGACGTCAGCCCCACCAAGCACCCTGACCCCGCCATTCGCCCATGGAAACCGAACTCAAACTCAGTCTGTCAGCAACCGAGCTGCCGCGACTGCTGGCGCACCCGCTGCTGTCGCCAGCGGGTGAAACACAACGCCTGCTCAACACCTATTTCGACACACCCGAGCTGGCGCTGCAACAGCGCCGCATGGCAGTGCGCGAGCGACTGGCGGGTGGGCAATGGCTGCTGACCGTCAAGACCGCAGGCCAGAGCCAAAACGGCCTGTCACGCAGGCAAGAGTGGGAAGGCCCCACCACGCCGGGTGCACTGCAATTCAATACGCTGCTGGATGACGCCGCGCTGGCGCAAGAACTGATGTCGCTGCGCCCGAATTTGCGTGCCTTGTTCTGCACCGACTTTGAACGCCAGCGCTGGGTCATCGCCCACACAGATGCACAGATCGAAGTGGCGCTGGACCAAGGCCGCATCCATGTGCCCAGCACCGCGCTGAGCGAGTCGCTGCTGGAGCTGGAACTTGAACTGCTCAGCGGCCCGGAAGAGGCCCTGATAACGCTGGCCAATGTGCTGCGCCAAACACCGCAAGGCCTCGTGACGCTTGTGCCCAGCGATGCGAGCAAAGCGCAGCGGGGGATGGCGCTTTGGGGCAGGTCACGCTGACCCGCCACTTTGGCCACACACCTCAAGCAGTCTGCACCACCGTTAACAAAGTCTGACCGTTCGCCACCAGCTTCTCGCCTTCTGCATCCACCGCAAACAAATCACAGCTGGTGAACACCTGTGCTTTTCCGGGTTTGACCACCCGCGCCCGAGCGATGAACTTGTAACCCACCGCAGGACGCAAGCAGTTGACCGAAAAGTTGGCGGCCAACAAATTCGGCCCCGCTACGGTCCCGGCTGCAAAGCCGCAGGCGGTGTCGATCAGTGTGCCGATCAGGCCTGCGTGCAAGAAGCCTGAATACTGCCCGACCTCTGAGCGCCAAGGCATCTGGATTTCGACAAAGCCGGGTTCGGCCACCGTCACCTCAATCCCGCACCAGCGGTTGAACTCGGCCATGGCGTTGATTTTTTTCAACATCTCCAATGGGCTCATGGTTTTCTCCTGGCTTGGGTTTTGAACCATCCAATGTGGTCCATCAGTTTTTGACGAAGTGCTTTTTGCTGGGTCAAGAGCTGGTCAATCTCGTCCACACGCGCCAGGATCGCCTCGATCATGTCTTGTGCTGACAACTTACCCGTTTTGAAGCGCGGCAAATATTCGGCAATGAAGGGCAGCGAGAAACCCATCTCCCGAGACATGGCGATGAAGATGACGTGCTTCACGGTTTTTTCGTCGTACACACGGTAGCCATTGGGCAGTCTCTGGCTTTCAATGAGGCCGTCGGCCTCGTACCGCCGCAAGCGGTGCACCGACACTTGGGTCTTGGCAGAGAGTTCTGAAATGCGCATGAATTCAGTCTAGCAACGCTCGCACAGTGCCAAGGTTGAGACCTTTGACGCATGGGCGACAAGCCAAAGCGACCGCTGCGCCCCAGGTGATACCCCATGCCCCTAGGCTGGTGTACAAAACACCCTTCAACCGGAGCCCCCGATGACTGCACACAAAGCCATGCCCCACGCCCTCCCCACCGATGTGGGCCTGTGCCCCGAGCGCACGCAGCGCCTGATGGACGTGCTGCGCCGCGAAGTGGCCAGTGGCCGACTGCCCGGTGCCGTGGCCATGATCGCCCGGCGTGGCCAGATCGGCTTGTTCGAGGCCGTGGGCCAGCAAGACCCCGGCACAGGCACCCCCATGAAAACCGACAGCATCTTCCGCATCTATTCCATGACCAAGCCGGTCGTGTCGGTGGCGGTGATGATGCTGGTCGAGCGCGGCCAGTTGCTGCTGAGCGACCCGGTCAGCCGCTGGCTGCCCGAATACGCGAACCAGCAAGTGGCCACGGCCAAGGGCCTGGAGCCCGTGCGGCAAGAAGCCACAGTGCAAGACCTGCTGCGCCACACGGCAGGACTGACCTATGAATTTTTGGGTGACTCGCCCGTGCAGCGCCAATACGGCGCGGTGAAGATCGCCTCACGCGAGCGGACCAATGCCGAGTTTTCGCAAACGCTGGCCGCTGTGCCGCTGCAATTTCAGCCCGGCACCGTGTGGGCCTACAGCCGCGCTACCGATGTGTTGGGGCGGCTGGTCGAGGTGGTCAGCGGGCAAGGCTTGGGCGCATTTTTGCAAGCCGAAATCTTTGGCCCGCTGGGCATGGTAGACACCGGCTTTGCCGTGCCGCCCGAGCAGCAGCACCGCATTGCCGAACCCTTTGCGCACGATCCTGACGGCGGTATACCGATGAAGGTGCTGGAGCCCCGCCAAGTGCCCGCCATGGAAGGCGGCGGCGGCGGGCTGATGTCGACGGCCATGGACTACACCCGATTTTTGCAGTGCCTGCGCAACCGGGGCGAATTGGATGGCGTGCGCCTGCTCGGCCCCCACACGGTGGACTACATGACTGCAGACCACCTGGGCGGCATGCCGTCGGATGGCACGCTGCTGCCCCCGGGCCACGGCTTTGGTCTCGGGTTTGCGGTGCGCACCCATTTGGGCCTGTCACCTGTTCCCGGCTCGGTGGGCTTGTATTACTGGGGCGGCATCGCAGGCACCACCTTCTTTGTGGACCCGGCGCTCGACATGTATGCCATGTTGATGATTCAAGCACCCAACCAAAGAGATTACTATCGGCCCCTGTTCCGCGACCTGGTGTACGCGGCCTTGCTGTAAAAAATTCAAAACCATTAAAGACAAAACCATGTCCACATCCGGCCTCATGATGAACCGCCCGCTGCTCATTTCGGGCATCCTCGAACACGCCGCTGCGCAGTTTGGCGATCAAGAGATCGTCTCGCGCGAAACGCACGGCCCGCTGCACCGCTACACGTATGCTGATGCGGCGAAACGCTCGCGCCAGTTGGCCAATGCGCTGACCCAGATGGGCCTGAAGGCGGGCAGTGCTGTTGGCTCCATCGCCTGGAACAACCACCGCCACCTGGAAGCGTATTACGCCGTCTCGGGCAGCGGCATGGTCATGCACACCTGCAACCCGCGCCTGCACCCGCAGCAGCTGATCTATGTGATCAACCACGCCGAAGACGAGGTGGTGCTGTTTGACGCCACCTTTGCGCCGCTGGTCAAGGGCATTGCCGCGCATTGCCCCAAGGTGCGTGCCTGGGTGTGCTTGGCCGATGCGGCCAACACGCCCGCCATCGAAGGTGTGGCCAAGGTGATGAATTACGAAGGCCTGATCACCGGGCACAGTGACAGCTTCGACTGGCCCGAGCTGGACGAGCAAACCGGTGCAGCGCTGTGCTACACCTCGGGCACCACCGGCAACCCCAAGGGCGTGCTGTACACACAACGCGCCATCGTGATGAACGCGACCACCGCCGGCCTGCCCGACGTGCTGGGCTTGTCCACGCAAGAAACCATCTTGCCCGTGGTGCCCATGTTCCACATCAACGCCTGGTGCATCCCTTATGCGGCGCTAGTGGCAGGCACCAAGCTGGTCTTGCCTGGCCCCAAGCTTGACGGTGCCAGTTTGTATGAGCTGATGGACACCGAGCAGGTCACCATCAGCGCGGGCGTGCCCACCATCTGGATGGGCCTGATCCAACACGTCGAGCAAAACAACTTGCGCTTTGCCCACATGAAGCGCACCTGTGTGGGTGGCTCGGCCATGCCGATGGCGCTGATTGCCAAGTTCATGGGCACCTACGGCGTCGAAGTGCGCCACGGCTGGGGCATGACCGAGACCACCGCCGTGGCCACCATGAGCAACCTGAGCCGCGCCGACCGCCTGCGCCCCGCTGCCGAACAACACGCCATCGTGGCCAAGCAAGGCAAAACCGTCTCGGGCATCGAGATCAAAATCGTCGATGGAAACGGCGCAACCCTGCCGCGCGACGGCACCTCACAAGGCGAGTTGATGGTGCGCGGCCAGTGGATCGTGGAACGCTATTTCAAGGCCGAAAAAACCGCACTGGTGGACGGCTGGTTCCCCACCGGTGACATCGCCACCATTGACGCGCACGGCACCATGCAAATCCGCGACCGCACCAAAGACGTGATCAAGACCGGTGGTGAGTGGATCAGCTCCATCGACCTGGAAAATGCCGCCATCGGCCACCCCGCCGTGGCCATGGCCGCCGTGATTGGCGTCAAGCACCCCAAGTGGGACGAACGCCCGCTGCTGTTCATCGTGCGCAAACCCGGTCAGTCGCTAGAGAAGCAAGAAATCCTCGACTACCTGACCACGCAGGTGGCCAAATGGTGGGTGCCCGACGATGTGG
Source organism: uncultured Limnohabitans sp. (assembly GCA_964422575.1). Taxonomy (GTDB): domain Bacteria; phylum Pseudomonadota; class Gammaproteobacteria; order Burkholderiales; family Burkholderiaceae_C; genus Limnohabitans_A. The sequence continues at coordinate 764 of CAYRBW010000146.1, read as the reverse complement.
TCTTCCTCGAATCGCTGCCCGTGGGCGGCACCGGCAAGGTACAAAAGAACGACCTGCGCAAAGACTACGGCGGCGTGTTCAGCTGATCATTTTCGGGCGATCAGACTTTAGCGCTGGGCCGCTCGTTTCGTAAGTGAATTATTCCGAAACTATATTGTGTGTT
>CAYRBW010000146.1:0-591 GCA_964422575.1 uncultured Limnohabitans sp. | reverse complement strand
CTTTAGCGCTGGGCCGCTCGTTCATGCGGTCGCGCCAAGCCTGCAAGGCGTGCATGCCCTCGTCGCCTGGCACAAATTTCATCAAGCCGCGTGCAAACTCCAGTGCGCAAAACGCGGTGATGTCGGCGATGGTGAAACGCTCACCCGCGATCCAGCGTTGGCTTTGCAGGCTCTGATCAAACCAACGGGCCACATCACGCACTTTCTCGGCCTGTGAACGGCCAAACTCGGGGAACTGGGGTTTTTCCAAAACCGCCAGCCCCGGGTGGCTGTGGCGAATCGCGTTGGCAATGCCGCCCAGCAAATACAGCTCCACGCGGCGATCGGCCATCTCGATGAAGCCGCGCTCATCGCCATCCACACCCATCAAGTTGGGCTCGGGGTAACGGCCTTCGAGCAAGGTACAGATCGCTCGGGTCTCGGTGATCACGCGTCCGTCGTCCAGCTCCAGCGCAGGCACTTTGGCCAGCGGGCTTTTGGCCAAATATTCAGGCTGGCGGTGTTCACCGCCGTTCAGGTCCATGTTGACCATCTCGATGTTCGTGATGTTTTTTTCGACCAAAAACATCAGCACCCGACGGGGACTGGGGG
>CAYRBW010000145.1:0-6098 GCA_964422575.1 uncultured Limnohabitans sp. | reverse complement strand
CACCACACACCACCGACTTTGCGGTCATGTTTTTGCCCACCGAAGGCCTATACGCCGAAGTGCTGCGCCGACCCGGCCTGATGGAAACCCTGCAGCGCGACCACCGCGTCACGCTGGCGGGGCCGACTAACCTGATGGCCATGCTCAACGCCCTGCAAATGGGCTTCAGAACCTTGGCACTCGAAAAGCGTTCAAGCGAAGTTTGGCAGGTGCTGGGCGCGGTCAAGACCGAGTTCGGCAAGTTCGGAGATGTGCTCGACAAGGTGCGCAACCAGACGCAAACCGTGCTCAACACGCTGGACCAGGCCCAAACCCGCAGCAACGTGATGAACCGGGCCCTGCGTCAGGTGGACGCCTTGCCCGAGCCGCAAGCTCAGGCGCTGCTGCCCGGCACTGAGGGTTGAAGACGCGATGGCGCAAGGCGGCACAGACTTGAAGCACCAGCTGCTCCGGCTCATTGCAGGGCAAATTTTCTTGCACGCCTGCATGACGGGCATGCGCATGGCAACCCCCTTGCTGGCTTTGCAGCAGGGTTTCAGCCCCATGGCGGCGGGGGCTTTGTATGCCTTGTTTTCCTTGATGCAGGTGTTTCTGGCCCTGCCTGCAGGGCGTTATGTCGATCGCACAGGTCTGAAAAAACCACTGTTCATCAGTGTGGTGATGTCTGTTATAGGTGCATGTTTGCCGGTGATCTGGCCTATTTTCCCGGTTTTGTGTCTCAGCGCGCTGGCCACCGGCGGGGCCGCTGGCATGACCGTTATTGCCCTGCAACGGCATGTGGGCTGCATGGCCAAAGACCCAGTAGAACTCAAGGCAGCCTTCAGTTGGTTGTCCATCGGTCCAGCGATCTCCAATTTTTTGGGGCCTGTGCTCACGGGTTTGCTGATCGATTACGCCGGACCCGAACTTGCCCATGAGACCGGTTTTCGGTGGGCGTTTTTGTTGATGGCTTTGTTGCCGTTGCTCACTTGGTTTTGCGTGCGCAAGGCGCCTGAGCTGCCCATTCGTCCTGCGAAAGACAATGTCGCGCCATGGCGAGCATTGGATTTGCTGGCCGAGCCGATGATGCGCCGCTTGTTGGGCGTCAACTGGTTGCTTTCATCTTGCTGGGACGTGCACACCTTTGTGGTGCCCGTGCTGGGGAATGCGCGGGGTTTCAGCGCTTCGGTGGTCGGCACCATTTTGGGCTCCTTTGCCATGGCCGCTGTCTTTATTCGGATGTGTCTGCCCTGGGTATCACGCCATTTGCGCGAGCACCAAATCATCACGGGTGCCATGGCCTGCACGGCAGTGTTGTTTGTCATTTACCCTTTCATGTCCACAGCTTGGAGCATGGGCCTTTGCTCGGTGCTTTTGGGTTTGGTGCTGGGCGCGATCCAGCCCATGCTCATGAGCACCTTGCACCAGATTACGCCAGCGCATCGTCAAGGCGAGGCGCTGGGTCTGCGGCTGATCAGCTTTAATGCGTCAACTGTGCTCATGCCCATTTTGTTTGGCGCGGCAGGTGCCGCTGTTGGCGTGGCACCGGTGTTTTGGGTGGTTAGCGGGGCTGTGGGCTGGGGTGCGCGAGCTGCATGGCGGCTGCGGCCCAACAAAAGTCACGCGCCTTAGAGGCTGGGGATCTTTAACTGGTAGAAGTCACAAATGCTCTGCCAAGCCGCTTTGGGCGTGTCCACATAGTGGAACAGTTTCAAATCCTCTTTGGAAATTGTGCCTTGTTCCACCAGCATGTTCATGTCGATCAGGCCCTTCCAGAAGTCGCTGCCAAACAGCAAGATCGGCACGGCATGGGCTTTACGCGTTTGCACCAGTGTCATCACTTCAAACAGTTCGTCCAGCGTGCCAAAACCGCCCGGAAAAGCAACCAAAGCCTTGGCACGCATCATGAAATGCATTTTGCGCAACGCAAAGTAATGGAACTTGAAGCTCAGCTCGGGCGTGACATAGGGGTTGGGGTGTTGTTCGTGAGGTAGGGCGATGTTGAGCGCTATTGAAGGGGCTCCGGCTTCTTGTGCCCCCCGGTTGGCTGCTTCCATGATGCCGGGGCCACCGCCGGTGCAGATGTAGAGCTTTTCATCCTTGGGCAGCGATGCGCAAGATTGAGCCACCCGCTTGGCAAACGCTCGAGCGTTTTCGTAATGTTTTGCATTGCGTACCTGGGTTTGGGCTTTGGCCATGGCCTCGGCCGAGCCGCCGAGCGTAGCGGCTTGCAATTGCGCTTGTGCCGTGACGCTGTCTGTAAACCGCGCACTGCCAAATACCACCACGGTGTGTTCGATGCCTGCCTCGTTTTGCGCCAAATCGGGCTTGAGCATTTCCAACTGGAAGCGGATGCCCCGTGTCTCACGCCGCAGCAAAAACTCGGGATCGGCAAAGGCCAGTCGGCTGGCCTGCGGCTCTTGCCAATCGGCATCGTGGAATTCGGTCTGCGTGTCAGTCCAAGCATGAGACAAGGACGAGGCTTGGAGTTTGGGGTTTAATGGCATGCTCTCATTGTGCCTCTGCATGGCCATTTGCATGCAATCACATTGCCGATCACCCATTAAAAAAGCCCCTTGCGGGGCTTTCATCAAGGGGCGATCTGTCGATCAGACGCGCTTGCGGTATTCGCCAGTGCGGGTGTCGATTTCGATCTTGTCGCCTTGGCTCACAAACAAAGGCACAGGCACTTCCAGGCCGGTGGCGATCTTGGCAGGCTTGAGTACTTTGCCCGATGTGTCGCCTTTGACGGCTGGCTCTGTCCAAGTGATCTCGCGCACCACGCTGGTGGGCAATTCAACCGAGATGGCTTTTTCGTTGTAGAACACCACTTCCAGTTCCATGCCGTCTTCGAGGTAGTTCAACGCGTCGCCCATGTTGGTGGCTTCGACTTCGTATTGGTTGAACTCGGTGTCCATGCAAACGTACATCGGGTCGGCGAAGTAAGAGTAAGTGCACTCTTTTTTGTCCAAAATGACTTGGTCCATCTTGTCGTCAGCGCGGAACACGACTTCGGTGCCGAAGTTGGCGATCAGGCTTTTGAGCTTCATGCGAACGGTGGATGAGCCACGACCGCCACGTTGGTATTCGGTGCGCAGGACGACCATGGGGTCTTTGCCGTGCATGATGACGTTGCCAACGCGGATTTCTTGTGCGGTTTTCATAGGAATTGAGTCTGAAATGAAAAGGGGCGGCTCGAGGCCAAGCCCACTATTCTAACCTGCGAGGATCCGATTCGGGTCTGAAAGCTGGAGCAGCCGTCAATCCCTCGCCGACAGGCCGTGCGCCAGACCGCCCAGTACAACGCCGCCCAAGGCCCACAAAATGTCGGTGTTGCCCGTGCCCAAGGCTGCCAAAGCCGGGCCGGGGCAAACGCCCGACAAGCCCCAGCCCACTCCAAAAATGGCCGAGCCGATGACCGTCTGTCGGTTCCAGCTGGCAGGCTGGGTGAGGAACTGACCACCCAGCAACGGGCGGCTGAACCAGCGCGGAAAGCCTTTGTAAGCCAACATGGCCAGTCCGGCCGCACCGCCCATCACCAGCATCAGGCCCCAGTCCTTGAACTGCAAAAAGCCGATGACAACTTCGGGCTGGACCATGGAGGCCAGCGACAGGCCAAAGCCAAACAATGCGCCCGCCAGCAAAGTGACCAGCGCTTTAGGGAAGGTGAGGGTGTGCGGGTTCATGCCAGACCTTTCGTGGCGATGGTCATCAGGTTGGCCGTCAAAAAGGCGGTGGCCATGAACGTGAGCACTGCGCCCAGCGAGGGCAACTGAAGCGAACCCAGTCCGCAAATGCCGTGACCCGAGGTGCAGCCATTGCCCAAACGCGCCCCATAGCCCACCAAAAACCCGCCGATCAGCAACTGCCACGCAGGCACGCTGGTGTGTTGCGCCTCACCCCCCGCCAGCGCAAAGCGCCAGACCAACGCGCCCAGCACCACGCCCAGCGCGTAGACCAGACGCCAGCTGCGCGAGCTGAGAAAACGCTCTTGTTGGAAAAACGAGCGCTTGAATACAAACGACCAACTGCTGGAAAACACGGTGCTCATGCCGCCAACCCAGCCATTGAACAAATAAAGCAGCGCCACGCCCGCACCAATCGTCAGGCCGCCCAGCATGTAGTGCTGCCAACCCAGGGGGAAGAGGGTGTTGATGAGGGTCATGGGGCGGGATTATCCCTGTTGAACGCCATGATTGGATTAGATGGCTTGACTCAACGTACTTTAAAGCGTACGCTTTATGCGTTAGGAGCGTTCACCATGTCTATCCACACCGCCAGCGAAGCACGCGCCAATCTTTACCGTCTCATGGATCAGGCGGCCGAGTCGCATCAGCCCATTGTCATCACGGGCAAACGCCACGATTCGGTCTTGCTGTCTGCGGAGGATTGGCAGGCGATTCAGGAGACGCTGTATTTGTTGTCAGTGCCAGGCATGCGTGAGTCCATCAAGGAGGGTATGGCCGAGTCGGTGGACGAATGTGCCAAGGAGTTGAACTGGTGAGTTGGCAACTGGTCTTTGCCAAGCATGCGCAAAAGGACGCCCCCCAACTGGCTTCGGCGGGGCTCAAGTCCAAAGCGCAGGAGCTTTTGACGTTGATTCAGGACAACCCGTTTCAGAATCCGCCGCCCTATGAAAAGTTGGTGGGCGATCTGGCTGGGGCCTATTCCCGAAGGATCAACATTCAGCACCGTTTGGTCTACGAGGTGCTGGCGGAGCAGAACACTGTCAAGGTGCTGCGCATGTGGTCACATTACGAGTGATCGGAGTTTGAATATCAAATCGGCTTGTTCGATGAGTCGATGCTGCGCTGCTTGCATGCATGTCGTCCAGTCTGCCAGCTCGTTTGAATTGAACGAGGGCAATTCCCGCCTCTCCATCCCATTCCAAACCCGATGCGCCCGCCGCAAACTCTCCGGCGCTTGCATCCAGTCAAAAAAAGCCTCCAGCTTGGCGTGGTGCGCGTTGTCGTCTTGCGGGTAGATGTGCCAGATGAAGGGCTGCCCCGCCCAAAGAGCTCGCACCAGTGAGTCTTCTCCCCGCACAAAATTGAGGTCACAGGCCCAGAGCATCTCGTCGAAGTGGTTTTGGTCGGTGTAGGGCAGGGCACTCCAATTCGGATGCACAGGCATGCTTGCCAGCGCTTGCTGCACCGCCACCAGCGGGCGGCCGGGGGTGACCAGCAGGTGGTGCGGTGTGCCCACCAGTTGGGTCAGCAGCTGTGGTAAAGCGACGGATTCATAGCAAAACAGGCTGATCAGCAGAACGTCAGGGGGCAAGTCAGGGGCGTGTTGCTTGCGCCAGGCTTTGCGGTCAAAGCGCTGTAGGCGCTTCAGCAAGTCGCTTTCGCGCAACAGGCCGCCGGTATCGTTGGTGAAGCCGGGATAGAAGAACTGTTTGGTCCAGCCTTTGGCGGGGCCGCTCATCACGGGCGAGGGCAGGCCGTGCATGCGCGGCACCCAGTCTTCGGCGCTCAGGTATTCGAGGTTAATCCATTTGGGTTGCTGCTTGTGGGTGGCAACGCCGTGGGCCACAAAGGTTTCGGGCAGCGTGCAGCCAAAGGCTTCGATCCACACGTCGGCGGGCTGCAAGCTTTGCAGCACTTCGCTTTGACTGGCGGTTGACCAGGGCAGCACTTGCAAGTGGGGCAGGGTGTGGGCTTCGGGGGCCATCCAGCTCAAGGCCGAGGCGTCGTCTACCCACAGACGCACCGATTGGCCTTGCGCCAGCAGCTGGCGCGTGAGCCGCCAGCACACGCCCAGGTCGCCGTGGTTGTCGATGACGGTGCAAAAAATGTCCCAGAGGCGGTGCGTCTTCATGGGGGGAGATTGTCGGGGCAAAGTGTTTCACCGTCACAATACGCGCCATGACAGCGGCACACGACGAATCTTTGCTGGCCCAGGTGGCTGCGCTCCCGGCTTTGCCGGGGGTTTACCGCTACTTTGATGCGCAGGGCAACGTGCTGTATGTGGGCAAGGCCAAACAGCTCAAAAAGCGGGTGTCGAGCTATTTTCAGAAGGACCATGGCGGCACGCGTATTGGCCACATGATCAGCAAGATTGCCCGTATGGAGACCACGGTGGTGCGCTCCGAGGCCGAGGCGCTGCTGCTCGAAAAC
>CAYRBW010000144.1:0-6107 GCA_964422575.1 uncultured Limnohabitans sp. | reverse complement strand
CAAAGTCGGTCGCGCCACGCTTGTAGGTGGTGACTTCGGCAAACTGCATGCCCATGCTCTTGAGGCCTTCTTCGGCACCGCGGAACACCTCCAGACCAAATTCATCGTCTTGGTGCATGGCGCAGATTTGCTTGGCGTTCTTTTCCTTCACCAGGATCGGCACCCCCAGGCGCATCTGGTCGTAGTAGGTAGCGGCAAACGAGTACTTGAGCTTGTGGAAGGGCTCGTACATTTCTCGCGCAGCCGTGATGGGGAAGAAGTTGATCACGTTCTTCTCGAACTGCACCGGCATGGCGGCCATGTTTTGGGCCGTGCCGATGTGGCCGATCATGGCAAATATCTTGTCCTGGTTGACCAATTTTTGAGCGGCTAGAACGGCGCGGCGCGGGTCATACGCCGAGTCTTCAACCAGCAGCTAGAACTTGCGGCCGTTGAAGCCGCCTAGCTCGTAGGCTTCGTCCACGCGCAGCATCATGCCCAGGCGCACTTGCTTACCAAAACCGGCCAGCGGGCCAGACAAGTCCTGGATGGAGCCGAGCGTGATTTCGGTTTTGGACACGCCTTGTGTTTGGGCCATGGCCGCGCCAGCGGTCAGGGCCATCGCAGCAGCGATCAGGCTGAGTTTGAGTTTCATGGTGAAAGTCTCCTGTTGTGGTGATAGATCAAAATAGAAAAGGGGTGAATCAGCGGTACATGGCCTCGATTTGTGGCGCATATTTTTTCTCGACCAATTTGCGCTTGAGTTTCATGGTCGGTGTGAGTTCTTCGTCTTCGGCACTCAGCTGGGTGTCGAGCAACCAGAACTTTTTGATTTGCTCGACACGGGCAAATTTCTTGTTGACGCGATCCAGCTCGGCCTGAATCAGGCTTTGCACTTCGGCGCTGTGGGTGAGGCTGGCGTAGTTGGAGAATGGCACGTCATTGTCCTGTGCGTATTTCTCGACGTTCTCCTGGTCGATCATGACGATCACGGTCAGGTATGGGCGTTTGTCGCCGATGACCACCGCGTCGGTGACGTAGGGCGAAAATTTCAACTCGTTTTCCAATTCGCTGGGGGTGATGTTCTTGCCGCCTGCCGTGATGATGATGTCTTTCATCCGGTCCGTGATGCGGAAAAACCCTTCCTCATCCACCACGCCCACATCGCCCGTGTGCAGCCAACCATCGGCATCGATGGTCTCTGCGGTTTTTTCAGGCAAGTTCAGATAACCCATGAACACATTGGGACCGCGCACCAAAATCTCGCTGGTCACAGGGTCCAAACACATTTCGTTGTATTCAGCCGCTGGGCCAATGGAGCCAGGTTTGATGCGGTCGGCGGGCACGCCGGTGGCCGCACCGCAGGTCTCGGTCATGCCCCAGACCTCCAGCATGGGCAATCCCAGCGCCAAATACCAACGCACCAGTTCAGGCGAAATGGGCGCAGCACCCGTGACCAAAAAGCGCGCGCGGTGGATTCCGATCATCTTGCGCACATTGTTCAGCGCCAGCAGTCGGGCCACATGAAAACGCAGCTTCAAGCTGGCGGGCACCGGTTTTTTCGCCAGCACCAAATCGGCCACCTGCTGGCCCACGCCAATCGCCCAGGCATAAACGGCTTGCTGCAAGCCACCAGCTTCCTTGAGAGCGATCATCACACCCGAGTAAAACTTTTCCCAGACTCGGGGCACAGCGGTGAACACGGTGGGCGCGATTTCGCGCACGTTTTCGGGCACAGTTTCGGGGTTCTCAACAAAATTGAGTTTGGCCCCGGTGTACATGGAGAAATACTCACCACCCATGCGTTCCGCAATGTGACACAAAGGCAAGAAGCACATGCATTCGTCGCGCTCGTCGCGGGCAATCAAGGTGTTGTAGCCGCGCACGGTATAGACCAAGCCGTGGTGGTTGTGCATGCCCCCTTTGGGCTTACCAGTGGTGCCAGAGGTGTAAACCAAAATGGCCAGGTCTTCTGGCTTGCAAGCAGCGATGCGCTGACTGAGCATGTCGGAGTGGCTTTGAACGTGTTCGCGGCCCATAGCTTGCAACTGCTTTAGGCTGATGACCATTGGGTCATGGAAGTCACGCAGACCGTCCATGTCAAAGACCACGATCTTTTGCAGCAAAGGCAAGGAGTCTCGCACGGCCAGAGCCTTGTCGAGCTGCTCGTCGTCTTCGACAAACAGCACGCGGGTGCCCGAGTCTTCGCACAGGTAATGCACCTGTTCGGCCGCGTCGGTCGGGTAAATGCCGTTGGACACGCCACCGGCACTGAGCACAGCCAAGTCGCACAGCACCCATTCGATGTTGGTATTGGAGAGGATGGAGGCGGTGTGCCGCGCCTCAAAGCCCAGCACCATCAGGCCGTGGCCGATTTCGCGCACGGCCTGAGCGGTCTCGTTCCAGGTCCAGCTGCGCCAGATGCCCAAGTCTTTTTGACGCATCCAAACATTGGGGCCGCGTGCGGCCACGGCGTTCCAGAAAATGGCAGGGATGGTCTCGCCCGGCATGACGACATTTTTTTGCGGCGCAATGCCGGATGTGTCCCAGAGTTGGCTCATGATTTATCTCCAGGTTTTCTTTTTTTTCCAGCGGCGGTCGGCGCGCACGCCCTCTTCCTTCATGCCCAAGTAGAACTCCTTGATGTCTTCTTTTTCACGCAAGCGAGCGCAGGTGTCTTCCATCACGATGCGGCCGTTTTCCAGCACATAACCGTAGTCCGAAGCATTGAGCGCCATGTTGGCGTTTTGCTCAACCAGCAAGATGGTGGTGCCGCGTTCGCGGTTGATGCGCACCACGATCTCGAAGATTTCCTTGGTCAACTTCGGGGACAGACCCAGGCTGGGCTCGTCGAGCAGGATCAGGTCGGGGTTGGCCATGAGCGCCCGGCTGATGGCCAGCATTTGCTGCTGCCCGCCCGAGAGCAAGCCTGCGTCTTGCCCAGACCGCTCACGCAAGATGGGGAAGTAATTGAACACCGCCTCCATGTCACGCGCCACACCATCACGGTCGTTCCGGGTATAGGCCCCCATGAGCAAGTTGTCGCGGATGGACAGCAGCGGAAACACTTCGCGCCCTTCGGGCACATGCATGAGACCGCGCTGCACAATGATGGCCGGGTCTTGTGCGGTGATGCTTTGACCCTTGAACTCGATCGAGCCCTTGCGGGGGTCAATGATGCCGCTGATGGTTTTCAAGATGGTGGTCTTGCCCGCGCCGTTGGAGCCGAGCACGGTGGCGATCTCGCCGCGCCGCACCTGCAGACTCACACCACGAATCGCCTTGATCGGGCCGTAGGCGCTTTCCACGTTGAGCAGTTTGAGCATGATGTTGTCATCGGCAGCCTCGGCCGCCGTGTTCGGGGTCTGGGTGGCTGCGCTCATGCGGCACCTCCGGGCACATGGTTTTCACGGCGCAGGCTGGACACGTCGTCCACCGTGCCCAAATAGGCCTCGATGACGGCCGCATCGCTTTGCACCTGGCTGGGTGTGCCGGTGGCGAGTTCCTCGCCCTGGCTCATGGCCAGCACACGGTCCGAGACTTTGGAGACCAAACTCATGTCATGCTCAACCATGAGCACGGTGATGCCCAACTCATTCTTGATGTCTGAAATCCAGAAGGCCATGTCTTCGGTTTCCTCAACGTTCAGGCCCGAAGAGGGTTCGTCCAGCAGCAGCAATTTGGGCTTGGTGCACAAGGCGCGGGCCAACTCGACCACTTTGCGCACACCATATGGCAAACCCGCCACCATCGAATCGCGGTGGTGTTGCAGGTCCAAAAAGTCGATGATTTCCTCGACTTTTTCACGCGCCTGGATTTCGGCAGCACGGGTTTTCGCGGTGAAAAACATTTCGCTCCACAAACCCGTCTGACGGTGTGTGTGACGGCCAATCAAGAGGTTCTGCAGCACGGTGGCGTGCTCGAACAATTCAATGTTCTGGAAAGTGCGGGCAATGCCCAGCCCGGCAATTTGGTGCGGTGGCTGGTCGGTCAGGCGCAGCGTGCCTTGCGGACCGGCGTAGTCGATCACACCCGTGGTAGGGGTGTAGATGCGACTGATCAGGTTGAACACCGTGGTTTTACCGGCCCCGTTGGGACCGATCAGGGTAAAGACTTCACCACGCTTGACGTCGAAACTCACGTTATTGACCGCCAGCACACCGCCGAAGCGGACACTCAGGTTTTGAGCAGAAAGGAGGATGTCGTCGTTCATTTGAGGCGGTCCGACTTCTGGAAGGATTTTTGACGCTTGAACATGCCACGGCGGTAAAACGGGAACAGCTGGAACCAGGTGCGCACCTTGAGCCAGCGGCCATACAGGCCCATGGGTTCAAACAACACAAAGGCGATCAACACCATGCCATAGACCGTGCCCTGCAAACCGGCGGCACCGCCAATGGCAGCAGGCAAAAAGTCTTTGCCCAAGGAAATCAGCTGCGGCATGACGATGAGGAAAATCGCGCCCAGAAAAGCCCCATGAATGGAACCCAAGCCGCCAATCACGACCATCAGCAACAAATCAATCGACTGGATGATGCTGAACTGCTCGGGTGAGAGAAACTGGATTTTGTGCGCGTACAAAGCGCCGCCAATGCCTGCAAGTGCGGCCGATAATGCAAAGGACAGCGTCTTGTACCGCGCCAAATGGATGCCCATGCTTTGCGCCGAGATTTCGGAGTCACGAATGGCCACAAAGGCACGCCCTGTCGACGAGCGCAGCAGGTTCACGATGGCCAGCGTGGCCCCCACTGTCACAACCAGGCACAGAAAATAAAACGACTCGGTGCTGTCCAGTGTCCAGCTGCCGATGGCGGGGTAACCCACCATCAGGCCCGCATTGCCACCCGTGACAGACTCCCAACGGGCCATGCCTTCTTCAACAATGAAGCCAAAAGCCAGTGTGGCCATGCCCAGGTAAATGCCCTTAACGCGCAGCGCCGGCAAACCCACGATGACACCTGCGATGGCCGAGAACAAGCCCGCACACACCAGCGCCAGCGGGAAAGGCACCCCGGCATTGACCATGACGGCCTGCGTGTAAGCCCCCACACCCAAGAAAGCGGCGTGACCCAATGAGAACAAACCGGTGAAGCCCGCCAGCAGCATCAAGCCCAGCCCCACCACGGCGTAGATGAGCACAAAGGTCAACTGGGCCAGCCAGTATTCAGGCACCACCCAAGGCGCCGTCACCAGAAACAGGCCCAACAGGCTGTACCAAAAGACGTGGCCACCGTGCTTGACCAGCTTCACGTCCTGGTTGTAGTCGGTTTTAAAAATAAAGCGCATGCCGAAGCCTCAAACTTTCTTGCGCAGTTGCTCGCCGAACAAGCCATTGGGCTTGAGCACCAGCATGAGCAACACCACGATGTAGGGGGCGATGTCTTTGAAGCCTTCAGGCAAATAAAAGCCAGAAAGCGACTCAACGATGCCGATCACCAGCCCACCGACAATTGCGCCGGGCAAGCTGCCAAAGCCGCCCACCACCGCTGCCGGGAAGGCCTTCAGACCAATGAAGCCCATATTGGCATGCACAAAGGTGATGGGGGCCAAGAGCAAACCCGCCACCGCCGCCACGGCAGCCGCCAAGCCCCACACCAGTCCGTTAATCTGCTTGACCGGGATGCCCATGTAATAAGCGGCCAGCTGGTTTTGCGAGGCGGCCTGCATGGCAATGCCCAGCTTGCTGTACTTGAACATGACAAACAGGCCCAGGCACAAAACGCCGGTGGCCCCGATCACCACCATTTGCTCGACCGCGATCACCAGCCCGCCCAAACGCAACACCTCGCCCGCATAAGGCACGGGCAAGGTGTGGGTGTCGGTCCCCACATCCGGAATCATGGTGATCAAGCCGCGCAACACATAACCCACGCCAATCGTCAGCATGACAATGGAAAATGCCGGTTGCCCAAGAATGGGGCGAATGACCAAGCGCTCAAGCAAAGCACCAAACACCCCCATGGCCACGATGGCCGCAGGCACCGCGATCCAAAACGGAAAGCCCAGCAGCGTCATGGCGGCAAGACCCGAAAAGGCCCCCACCATCATCAGGTCGCCCTGGTCTATGCTCACCTTTTCGGTGGCCTTGTAAATCAGCACGAAACCCAGGGCGATGAGTCCGTAAATAC
>CAYRBW010000143.1:0-6109 GCA_964422575.1 uncultured Limnohabitans sp. | reverse complement strand
CCCATGCTCACCCTCGAAGAGGAGCAAGAGGCCACCCGTCAACTCAAAGCCAATGACGACCTCGAAGCCGCCCGCAAGCTGGTGCTCTCTCACCTGCGTCTCGTGGTGTCGGTGTCGCGCCAATATTTGGGCTATGGCCTGCCACACGGTGACCTGATTCAGGAAGGCAATGTGGGCCTGATGAAGGCGGTCAAACGCTTCGACCCCGAGCAGGGCGTGCGTCTGGTCAGTTATGCGCTGCACTGGATCAAGGCCGAGATTCACGAGTACATCCTGAAAAACTGGCGCATGGTCAAGGTAGCCACCACCAAGGCCCAGCGCAAGTTGTTCTTTAACCTGCGCTCGATGAAGCAGGGCTATAAAGCCGATGCCGACGAAGGCACGCACCGTGACACCCTGACACCAGACCAAGTCGATTCCATGGCACACAGCCTGAACGTCAAGCACGAAGAAGTACGCGAGATGGAAATGCGCATGTCCGGCTGCGATGTGTTGCTGGACCCCGCACCGTCGGACGATGGCGAACAGGCCTTTGGCCCCATCGCCTATTTGGCCGATGTGAACCATGAGCCCACCGCCATGATCGAAGCACACCAGCGCGATGTGCTGGCCAGCGACGGTCTGGCCACAGCCCTCAATGCGCTGGACGAACGCAGCCGCCGCATCGTGGAAGAGCGCTGGCTCAAGGTCAACGACAACGGTTCGGGCGGGATGACACTGCATGACCTGGCCGACGAATATGGCGTGAGCGCCGAGCGCATCCGTCAGATCGAAGTGGCAGCCATGAAGAAGATGAAAAAGGCGTTAGTCGAGTTCGCTTGAAATCCACAAGCCTGTGGGCCGCCCTTTGAGTTCAATACCCGGTTCGACCGGGTATTTTTTTGTCCACAGTGCGCTAAAGTCAGGTCTGCTTTTTAAAAGACACCACCATGACGACTCACACCCCCACCGGTTTTTATCGCCGCCATTTGGTCCACGCCATCGGCGCTGCTTTGGCTTTGGGACTGACGCCCTCTTGGAGCGCCGCATCGACCGCTCAATGGCCCACGCAAACTGTGCGCCTGGTCGTGGGCTTCCCAGCCGGCTCCAGCCCGGATTTGACGGCACGCGCACTGGCCGAGCCTTTGTCCAAGGCCCTGGGCCAAAACGTGATCGTCGAAAACAAGGTGGGGGCTGGCGGCAACATCGCCGCTGACTTTGTGGCGAAATCCACCGATGGCCACACCTTGGGCCTGATGATCAATGGCAACATGACCATTGCCCGCATCCTGAACCCCAAAGTGCCTTATGACCCGCTCAAAGACCTTGCGCCCATCAGCCTGATCGGCAAGGCACCTTTGGTACTGACCGTCCCAGCCAATGCCCCCGGTCAAACCGCTGCCGAGTGGTTGCACCAAGCCCAAAAAGCAGGCGACAAACTCAGTTACGCCTCGCCCGGTGTAGGCACCGTGGCGCACTTGGGCATGGAGTTGCTCAAAACCAAAGCCGGTATTGCGCCGGTGCATGTGCCCTACCCCGGTAACCCCCAAATTATCACCGCCATGATCGGTGGCCAGGTGCAACTGGCTTTGCTGCCGCCCGCGATGGCGGCCGCCCAAGTGCGCGGCGGCAAGCTGAGGACCATCGGGGCTTCAAGCACAGGGCGCAGCCCAGTGGCCGCAGAAGTGCCCAGTCTGTCCGAGATCGGTGTGAAAGACTACCAGTTGGAAATTTGGAACGCGTTAGGGGCACCGGCCTCCATGCCGACGGCCGTGGCCAGCAAATTGTCGGCCTTGGTCAGCGAGATCGTGCGTGCGCCAGAGATGCGTGCACGTTTGTTCCAGCAAGGCTGGCAGGTGGTGGGCTCATCACCCGAGGGCTTGCGCAATCGCATCGATGCGGACACCCAAGCCTTGGGGCACATCATCCGCAGTCAGAAAATTCAGAGCCCCTGAAAGCACCGCCACCCTCTTAGACTGCGGCCGTGGCCTTGGGCAGATTCACTGCCCCTTGAGCAAAATCTTCACATCTTCGGCCAAAGCCGAAGCACCACTGCCGTAACGGTTGTACAAACGCACACGGCCTTGAGGATCGAATGTGAAGCTGCCTGCTGAATGGTCCATGGTGTAGCTGGTGGGCGTTTGACCCGCCACCTTTTTGTAATAGATCTTGAAATCCTTGGTGACCTTGGACAACTGCTCAGGCGTGGGGCGCAAGGCCACAAAGTCAGGGCCAAAGTTGGCCATGTAGGCTTTGAGCAATTCGGTGGTGTCACGCTCCGGGTCGACTGTGATGAAAACGCTTTGCAGCTTGTCTGCATCGGCCCCCAGCAACTGCTTGGCCTCGACCATTTCTTGCATGGAGGTGGGGCACACATCCGGGCATTGGGTGTAACCAAAAAACACCACCACGGCTTTGCCTGAAAAGTCTTTCAAGGTGCGCACCTGGCCGTTGTGATCTGTCAGCTCCCAGCCCTGCGCATAGTCAGCCCCCGTGATGTCCACACCCCGGAATGTCGGCTTGTCTTTGCCGCATGCACTCAAACCCAGCATGAGCACCAAGCCCAAAGCTCCCAAATATTGACGCTTGTTCATGGTCACTCAAAACAGGTAATGGTCCACCAACAACGCGGCAAACAAGGCGCTCAGATGGATCAGTGAAAAACGGAAAGTCTTGCGGGCCAACTCATCAGAATAGGCCCGGTACAAAGCAACAGCATAGCCCATGAATCCGAGGCTCAAAACCACCGCAACACCCAAATAAAACCAGGAACTCATGCCATACACAAAGGGCATGACACAAGCGGCCATCAAGACCACGGTGTAGAGCAAAATTTGCAAACGGGTGAATTCATTACCGTGCGTCACAGGCAACATGGGCAGACCCGACTTGCGGTAATCCTCCACGCGGTACAGTGCCAAAGCCCAAAAGTGCGGCGGCGTCCACAAAAAAATGATCAAAAACAAGATCCCCGCTTCCGGGCCGACATCACCGCTCATCGCAGCCCAACCCAGCACCGGGGGCATGGCTCCACTGGCTCCACCAATCACGATGTTTTGCGGGGTGAGTGGCTTCAGAATCACGGTGTAAATGATGGCGTAGCCCACAAAAGTGGCAAAGGTCAGCCACATGGTCAAGGGGTTGACCATCACATAAAGCACCACCGATCCGGCCGAGCACAGCAATGCAGAAAACAACAGCGCCTGACGGTCACTCAACTCGCCCTTGGCGGTAGGTCTCCAAGCGGTGCGCTTCATTTTTGCATCAATCGTTTTTTCGATCAGGCAATTGAATGCGGCAGCAGCACCGGCCACCAGCCAAATGCCCAGGCAGGCCCACAGGCCCTTTTGCACTTCGAGCCAAGAAGGTGCACCAGGCACGGCCAACACCATACCGATGAGAGCACAGAACACAATCAATTGGATGACACGAGGCTTGGTCAGCGCGTTGTACTGACGCCAAGCTGAAGGGGTTGCAATCGCAGCAGTCATGCAGCAGGCCTTGAATCAAAAGTAGAATGCTTCGCCTTTGGCGTGGCATCAGAACCAGAAATACCTGCACGGCTGATGCTCAGCGCCCAGGTCAACGTCATCACAAGGGCCGCAGCACCCCCGGTGTGCAGCACTGCGGCCAGCAAAGGCCAGTCAAACACCACATTGCTCACCCCTGTAAACAATTGCAGGGTCGCCAAGGCCAGCAAGAGTTGCCCAGCACGCTGCAGCCCGGCGACATGGCGCAAGCGCCACCCCACTACCACCAACACAGGCAACACGAGCCAAGCTGCACTGCGGTGTACAAAGTGGATCGTGGACAAAGCCGCCATCGGCAAAATCTCACCGCCAGCGGTATGTCCCAATTCACGCCACAAAGCAAATCCTTGAGCATGGAGTTCTGGCACCCACTGACCATGGCAGGTCGGGAAATCGGGGCAAGCGAGCACAGCATAGTTGGTGCTGACCCATCCACCTAAGGCAATCTGGACCCACAACACACCCATGGCCAACCACAACCCCAGGCGGAGCCCAGGTGGCACCACGCGGCCTTGCCAGCCTTCATAGCGCAGCGCTTGCGCCATGAGCAAAGCCAACAGACCAATACCCAGCATCAAATGCAAGCTCACGATGGCCGGAAAAAGCTTCATGGTGACCGTCCATGCACCAAAGGCTCCTTGCAAGCAAATCCAAACCAAGGTGAATGTGGGCCACCATGGATTGAGGGCATGACTTTGCCGCCTTTGCCACCAAGTCATGCAAGCCAGGCTCAACACCAACACACCCACGCCGGTGGCAAGGTAGCGGTGAACCATTTCGATCCAGGCCTTGCCGTGCGTGACCGGTCCTGTGGGCATGGCCGCTTGGGCTGCAGCAATTTCACTTTGAGCACCCAGAGGACTGGCGCTACCGTAGCAACCCGGCCAGTCAGGGCAACCCAGACCGGAGTCGGTCAAGCGCGTGAAGGCCCCGAACAACACCAAGTCAAAAGTCAGAAACAAAGTGATGAGCGTCAGCGCCTTCAGACGCTTAACAGGCGTTGCACTGCGCTGACGCCAAAACCACCAAGCCAATGGCAAGGCTGCGACAGCCAAGCCCACGGCCATCACCTGAAAAATGGGCTCAAGGTTGTACAGGTCCACTTGGATCATGGTTCAGCGTCCCGCTTGATCCCAGGACGATGACGCCTTGAGCAAGCGTTCGAGGTCGCGTTTGGCTTTTGATGCACTGGGCACATCCATGTTGGCTGGGAAACGCATCATGAAATTACCCATCGGATCAATCACGTACAGATGGTCTTGCAATTGCTGATCTTTGCTCGGGCTGATCCAGCTTTGAACGACCTGTGGATCCAAACGCAGAACATGCGCCATATTCAACGCAGGCAACAAAGACTTGTCAACGGGGGCATCGTCTGTGATCAGCCAAACACGGTCCAGGCGGTCCTTATCACGCCCCAATATTTCGCGCAGCTGGCGCTGAAAGTAGAGGTTTTGTTGACAGCGCTCGGCGCATGCGCCTGCGCTCACATTCACCAGCAACCACTGCCCCCTCAAGGTGCTCAATGGCACCGATTCATTTTGCAGATTTTTAGCCACCGCCAAAGGCATGTCTTTTTGCGGTTGGATCAGTTCACCGTAGTTGCGGCGTGCCTCAGGTCTGAGCACGTAATAGGTGAAATACGAAGCCAGCACGGGTGAAGCGCAGATCAGCAACATGGCGATCATCTTCCAGCGACCCATACGTGTTCGTTGTGCATCAGCCTGCACCACTTCGGCTGGACGGGGCATTTCGTGAACCGTCATGGCCAAAGGGCTGTCAGATTGTTCGTTTTTGGCGGCGGGGTTGGACAATTTGGAACCAGACATAAAGTAAAGCGATCAGACCACAGAGGCCAAACCATTGAAAAGCGTATCCATGGTGCTTTTCAACACCACTGGCCACCACGGGCCACTCGCGCAACAAGCCTTCGGACGCCACGCCAGACTGCAATAAAGTCACTTCAAGCAGATTCAGCGCCGTCTCTTGACGGAATGCGGACAAGTCAAGATTTTGCCGTATCGGGCCTTGCTCAACCTCTCCAAAGTCGTAGAGCCTTGATGGCCATGGGGCCAAATTTCCCTGCACCTCCACCAAACCACGCGGTGTCTCAACGGCAGGCAAGACGCTTCGTTCAGTGAATGAACGCTGAGCCCACCCACGTTGCACCACCATCACGACCCCAGTGCCTTCAATTTGAAACGGTGTCAGTACAAAAAAGCCCGGCTTGGCGTTCATTTGTCTGTTTTCAAGATAGACCGTGTATTGAGAGAGCCAGTGCCCTTGCAACACCATGCGTCTGTGCATCATTTCTGCACGCATGGTTTGCCCATTCAATGCAGCACCCAAACTTCGGCCATCCAATGCTGCCAAAGCTGACTGCAGCGTTCGGGCGTCTTGCAAAGCGGTTTTTTCTGCCGCTCGCTCCAGTTGCCATTGTCCGAGAGAAAAAGTAACGACCACGCCCAACGTGGCTGCAAGCAGCACAAACCATCTTTGCCAATTCGGTTTCTTTTCAATCATCAGATAATGCCAGTATGAAAATCCAGTAGTGTCCCAACGTTTCTCAGAGGAGAGAAAGCTGATTTGACGAAAAATCC
>CAYRBW010000142.1:2412-6139 GCA_964422575.1 uncultured Limnohabitans sp. | reverse complement strand
GTCGTGTTTTCAAGGCGCGCAAGCCGAATGGCAAGCACCATCCGCAAAAGCCCTGCGCCATGTGGTCCCCGAAAACCGTGTGCGCGTTTATGACACCCGCGCCGCCATGCAGGGTATTGCCGACGAGGGCAGCTTGTTGCCTTTGCGCACCGGCTTTGGCGTGGGCATCCACACCGCGCTGGCGCGGATCGCGGGCCGTCCGGTGGGCCTCATGGCCAACAACCCGCTGCACTTGGGCGGCGCGATCGACGCCGATGCCGCCGACAAAGCCGCCCGCTTCATGCAGTTGTGCAATGCGCATGGGCTGCCCATTGTGAGCTTGGTGGACACACCCGGTTTCATGGTCGGGCCCGACATCGAGGCGCTGGCGCAGGTGCGCCATGTCTCGCGCATGTTTGTGGCGGCCGCGCACCTGCGGGTGCCGCTGCTCAGCGTGGTGCTGCGCAAGGGTTATGGCCTGGGCGCGATGGCCATGACCGGCGGGAGTTTTCACGAAACCCTGAGCACGGTGGCTTGGCCCACGGGCGAGTTTGGCGGCATGGGCCTGGAAGGCGCGGTGCGGCTGGGTTACCGCAAGGAACTCGAAGCCCTGCCCGAAGGCCCCGAGCGCGAAGCGCTGTTTGAGCAGCTGCTGGCGCAGCAATACGACAACGGCAGCGCGATCAACATGGCGGCCATGCTGGAAATTGACGCGGTGATCGACCCTGCTTCCACGCGCGATTGGCTGGTGGCGGGGCTGGAGGCTGGGAAGATCCGGCCCTTCGACGGCGTACTGGCCATCGACACCTGGTGAGTTGTGGGCGGTATGAGCCGCCCACCGTTCAGATCTGGATCGTCCGCGCGGGCAGGACCGTGCCCACACACTCCCCAAAACCAATGCGGGCTGCGCCTTCTCGTTCGCACCAGCCGCGCAGCACCACGCTGTCGCCGTCTTCCAACCAGGTGCGTTGTTCGCCATTGGGCAGCGCGATCGGATTTTTGCCGCCGGTGGTCAGCTCGATCAGCGCACCGGCTTGGTCCAGTGTGGGGCCCGACAAGGTGCCGCTGCCCAGCAGGTCGCCCGGTTGCAGGTTGCAGCCGTTGACCGTGTGGTGCGTGAGCATTTGCGCCACCGTCCAATAGGCGTGGCGGTAGCTGGTGCGGCAGATGCTGGCGTCGACCTGACCGGCTGCGCGCATTTGCGGCGTTTGCAGGCCCACTTGCAGTTGGATGTCGAACGCGCCGCCGCTGCGGTTGGCAGCTGAGTCCAGATAGGCCATGGGCTGCGGGTCACCTTCTGCGCGGGTGAAGGCCGTGCGGTAAGGGATCAGGGCTTCGAGCGTCACCACCCAGGGCGAGACCGTGGTCGCAAAGTTCTTGGCCAGGAAAGGCCCGAGCGGCTGGTATTCCCAGCCCTGGATGTCGCGCGCCGACCAGTCGTTCAGCAGGCAGATGCCGAACACATGGTCTTCGGCTTCGGTGATGTCCACGGCCTCGCCCAAGGCATTGCCGCTGCCGACAAAGATGCCCAATTCCAGCTCGATGTCCAAGCGTTTGCAAGGGCCGAACGACGGTTCGGTCGCGCCGGGCGGCATCGTCTGGCCCACCGGGCGGCGGAACTGCTGGCCCGACACGCCAATGCTGGACGCGCGGCCGTGGTAACCAATCGGCACCCATTTGTAGTTGGGCAAAAGCGGGTTGTCGGGGCGGAACTGTTTGCCGATGTTGGTGGCGTGGTGCACGGAGGTGTAGAAGTCGGTGTAGTCGCCGATGCGGGCGGGCACGTCGTATTCGGCCTCGGCTTGGGGCACGAGACACGCTTGAAGGGCCACTTGTTCAGAAGCACCTTCAAGCAGTGCACGCGACAGGGCAAGGCGCAGCGCACTCCAGGCGGGTGTGCCCAGTGCCATCAGTGCGTTGAGTTTGTCTTGTGCGCCTGCTTGAGCGGCAGCAGCAGCCTCGCCTGAAAACAGCCCGGCCTTGGCCAGTGCAGCCAGATCCACGATCTGGTCACCAATGGCCACGCCGCCCCGGAAGGCTTCAGAGGAGCCCTTGCGCCGGAACACCGCAAATGGCAGGTTTTGAATGGGAAAGTCGGTGTCTGCCGTGTTGGCTGAGGCGACCCAGCTTTGGAGGGCCGGGTGGTGGGTTTCGTTGAGCATGGTCTTCGAGCGACTTTCAGGAGGACTTGCTGCCGTCGTGCATCCAGGCGGCGTGCTTGGGCGCGCGCTTGGTTTGACTCCATTCTTCGAGCATGTCCCACTTCACCTCGTCGAGTTTTTTCATCATCTCGGGCGTGCCGCAATCGGCGGCCAATTCCAGCCGGTGACCGCTGGGGTCAAAGAAATAAATGCTCTTGAAGATGGTGTGGTCGACGGGGCCCAGCACCTCCACGCCACCGGCTACCAGCTTGTCTTTGGCGGCCAGCAAGGTTTCCATCGAATCGACTTTCAGCGCCAGGTGCTGCACCCAGGCAGGGGTGTTTTCGTCGCGACCCATCTCGGGCTGGCTGGGCAGCTCAAAGAAAGCCAGCACATTGCCGTGGCCCGCATCCAAAAAGATGTGCATGTACGGGTCGGGTGCTTTGGTGGACGGCACTTCGTTTTCGGCAATCGCCAGCACGAATTTCATGTCGAGGTGTTTTTGATACCACTCGACGGTTTCTTTGGCGTCTTTGCAGCGGTAGGCAACGTGGTGAACGGATTGAACGAGCATGGTGGATCTCCTGTTGAATCGGGTGGTGGGTCAGAGGTCTTGCAGGGCAGTGGTGATTTGCTGCTGAAACAGGTTTTCGTTGGCCAAGGCGTTGGCGTTGAGCAAGGCGAGTTTGACGAGGAACAACTGGGCCTTGTCAGCGCCGGCCTGGTCAATGGCCGTGGCCAATGCGTCGTAGACGGTCTCCAATCCTCCAATGGTGAGTGCTTGGTTTGACATGGTGTTTCCTTATTGCGGCAGGGTTGTGGTCAAGGCCGCTTGCAAGCGTGTGGCGTCCAGTGTGAGCCAGCGGGCGCAAACGTGCTGGTCGGGGCGCAGCAAATAGGCACCGCCATTGGCCGGTATGCCATAACGCTCGCGCAAGTGGCCATCGGCATCGGGCAGATGTTGGTCGGCACCCGTCACAGGCTGGGCTGCTCCGACCGCGATCACGTTCAATGGTATGCCTGTCGCACGCGCTGCGTTGATCACTTGTTGCAGTGCTACAGGCAGGTCGGTATCGGTGAAGTACAGCAGGTCAAAGCCACCGCCCAAGTGGTCGAGCAAAAAGTTATTCGTGCCCAAGTGCACATTTTGCGGCGGTGCGCCGTGCGCCGGGCCGCTTTTGAACAGACCGTTGTCGTCGCCCATGCTGTTGAGCAGGGAGTGTGTGTACTCGTGCGGCCGCGAGGTGCGCCAGTGGTACAGCGGCCGCACAAACTCTTGGGTGAGCGAGAGCGACAATACCGCGTCGCGCAGTAAGCGAAAACCGGGGCTGGGTGGGGCCATGAAGCGGGTGCTTTTGCCTGCCTCTGTGATGATCTCGCGCGCCGCGCCCACGCGCTCAGTGCTGTGGTTGGTGAGCAGCTTGTGGCCCGCCAGGCCTTTGACCACAAAGGCCAGATGCCAGCCCAGCGACTGCGCGTCCTGAAAGGCGGTGTTGGCCCCGCGCACGCCAAAGATGGGCAACAAGTGTGCTGCGTCGCCGGTGAAGATGACACTGCCGTGCACAAAGTTGGGCAGGGTCAGTGTACGGGCCGAGTAGACCGAAGAC
>CAYRBW010000142.1:0-2402 GCA_964422575.1 uncultured Limnohabitans sp. | reverse complement strand
CCCACTTGAGCCCTGCGTGGCCGATCATGGCCAGCTGCGCGTCGATGCGGGCCTTGAGCGATTCAGGGCACAGCGCTTCTTCAGGTGTTTCACCCGGGGGCAACTGGTAGTCCACGCGCCACATGCCATGGGGCTCGCGGTGCATCAAGATGGTGTTGCCGGGGTTCCAGTCGGGATCAAAAAAGGCCAAGCGCTCGGTGGGAAAGGGCAGATCAATTTGGATGTCGGCGATCACGAAAAAACCTTCGTAAGACGCGCCTTCCATCTGCAGGTTCATGGCACTGCGGATGCCCGAACGCCCACCGTCAGCGGCCACCACCCAGTCGCTTTCCAACGCATAAGGGCCTTCTGGCGTGTCGACCTCCAGCACGGCGTAGCCATCTTTTTGGTCGATTTTTTCCAGCTTGTTGCCCCAGCGAAAGTCGATCAGTGGGTTGACCTTGCAGGCGTCGTGCAGGTACTCCTCCATGAACTGCTGCTGCACGTTGATGATCGGGAAAAACCGGTCGTCGGGGTCGTGCGGCGCTTCCATGCGGAACACGCGCTGGCCCCGATAAAACGAGTTGCCAAAACGCCAGGGCAAACCGCTTGCCGTCATGCGGTCTGCCACACCCACTTGCTGCAAGATTTCCATCGAGCGGCGCGTGAAGCAGATCGCCCGGCTGCCTTGTGAGAACTGTAGCTCGGCCGACAGCACCACGCTGGACACGCCGTAGCGGGCGAGTTCGAGCGCCGTGACCATGCCTGCAGGCCCGGAGCCGACGATCACGACTTTTTGGCGGTCTTGCTTCGGGTGGGCAGAGGCCAGCCAAGGTTTGAAAACCTCGTAGGTGTAATAGATCGAAGGGCGGGCTTCGGAGCTGGGCGTGTGCATGGTGTGTTGTTGTTTGAAGATCAGCGGGGCCGAGAGGGCATGGCAATGCCCTGACGTGCGTGGGTAATCAGCCGATCAAACAGGCCGCTCAATGTGATTTGTTCCTTATCGCTCAGGCAGCCAAAAATGTCTTGATTGCGTTGGTGGACCATGGCCATGGCGCGCTCGAACACTTCGCGCCCAGCGGGCGTTAGCGTCAACACCACGCCCCGGCCATCACCCGGGTGGTCGGCTTTGAACACCAAGCCCTGATCGACCAGCGCCTGCGCGGCCCGGCTGGCCTGCCCCTTGTTCAGGTTGGCTTTATCCGCCAGCTCTTTGACCGATAAAGGCTCAAAAGTGCCAATGGTCGTCAGGCAACGCCCGTCGCTCATCGACAAGCCCGTGCGCTGCGGATAGACCGACTGGCTGTCCATGTCGGTCAGCTTGTGCAGTTGGTGCAAGCGGTAGGTCAGCGTGCGGTCGAGTGGCGCGGACATTCGGTTCTTCAGTCTGAAGGAAGTGAAAGCAGGTGCGATCTTAAGGTGATTTGGTTGCGTGCGCAACCAAGTGGAAACGCTGTTGGTTGTACGCTCAACCAAATGAACAACAAAAAGCCTGAGGATTGCTCAGGCTTTGGGGTCAACGAACGGGCTCAGAACCGTTCGAGTTCGGGGTGCTTGATCGCTCCGGCGCGCACCAGCATCTTGCCGTATTCGGCACAGCGGTTCAGCGTCGGGATCACCTTGCCGGGGTTTAAAAGGCCTTGGGGGTCAAAAGCCCGTTTGACGGCGAACATCTGCTCGTTTTCTTGGGCGGAAAACTGCACGCACATGCTGTTCACTTTTTCGATGCCCACGCCGTGCTCGCCCGTCACAGTGCCGCCCATGGCGACGCTGGTTTCCAAAATCTCGGCACCAAACAGCTCACAGCGGCGCAGTTGGTCGGCGTCGTTCGCATCGAACAAAATCAGCGGGTGCAGGTTGCCATCGCCCGCATGGAACACATTCAGGCAGCGCAGCGCGTATTTTTCTTCCATCTGGGAAATGGCTTGCAGGATGTCGGCCAGGCGCTTGCGCGGAATGGTTGAGTCCATGCACATGTAGTCGGGGCTGATGCGGCCCGAGGCGGGGAAGGCGTTTTTGCGTCCGCTCCAAAACTTCATGCGTTGCGCTTCGTCACGGCTCACCGCAATGGCCGTCGCACCGCAGCCGCGCAACACGTCGCTCATGCGGCCAATTTCTTCTTCCACTTCTTCGGGCGTGCCGTCGCTCTCACACAGCAAAATCGCGGCGGCGCTGAGGTCGTAGTCGGCATGCACAAAGTCTTCCACGGCGGCGGTCATGGGGCCGTCCATCATCTCTAAACCTGCGGGGATGATGCCTGCGGCAATCACGGCGGCCACCGCGTCGCCCGCTTTGCGCACATCGTCAAAGCTGGCCATGATGCAGCGCGCCAGTTGTGGCTTGGGCACAAGCTTGACGGTCACCTCGATGGCCACGGCCAGCATGCCCTCGCTGCCGATCACGGCGGCCAGCAGGTCGTAGCC
>CAYRBW010000141.1:0-6153 GCA_964422575.1 uncultured Limnohabitans sp. | reverse complement strand
GGTGTCATGTCCAAGTGTCCGCGACACTTTTCCTATCGAATCACAGCCCCGTTTTTTCGCAAACCTGGCACCAACGCGCTGGGTTTGTGAGCGGGTGTTGGGCTTTTCTGATGCTGGTGTGTCTGCTTTTGGGGCAACCGGCGGCACACAGACAGCATGATCCGCTGTCCTGTGCGGACAGTGATTTTTCTTGATGGTTTGTTGGGCCTTCGGCTCTGGCACTACCTCCTGATCCAGTAGCCGCGCATCAAGCCTGCAAGGGCTTGAACTTCTTTCACCTGTTTGATCGGCATTTGCTGAATGTCGGTGGGCCGCAGCCCTGCAAAGTGCTCAGCCGGTGTGAGCCCGCGCAGGTTCTGGTGGGGGCGAGTGTGGTTGTAGAAGGCGCTGAACTCATCGAGCGCGGTTTGCAATGCCCCGCCGCTGGGGATGACGAGCTGCTTGAGCAATGGTTTGAGCGTGCCGAACAAACGCTCGATCCTGCCGTTTTGCCAGGGCGCATGCATTTGCGTTGTCTGGTGCGCAATGCCAGCGAGTGTGAGGAAGGTGTTGAACACCCAGCTGTTGAAGATGGCCTCGTTGTCGGTGCGCAGTTGGCGCGGCTTGCCATGCTGGGCAATGGCCAGACACAGGTGGCCCAGCATGCTCCAGCTGCAACGGCGGGCCAGCACTTGCAAGCGCAGCGCCAGGCGTGAGCCGTGGTCGATGATGCCGATGGCGGCGTGGGTGGTCTTGTGCGTGTCGGTCAAGAACGTCAGGTCCATGGCCCAGGTGGTGTTGACTGGCACGGCGCGGGGCTTGGCGGATCGGATGCACCTGCGCAGCTCGGCAATCGCGTGCTGGTGCGTCGCAATGAGATCGGCCACAAAGGTTTTGCCCACGGTGGAGCCAGGGTGCAGGCGATTGAAGGTGTTGGCAATGGTGCGGCAGCCCGCCTTGGGCATGTGGGCCTTGAGGCGCAAGACCTCGTGGCGCAGCCAGTCAGGTTTGCGGCGGTGAGCGGTGCTTAAAGCCGTGGGCTGGCAGGCTTGGGGGCGGCGGTAGAAAGTGGTGGTCTTTGCGCTGCTTTGCAGGCGACCGACCCGTTGGACGAGCCACGTCAATAAACATTGCAGCAAGGTCAGAAGTAAGCGGCAGAGCAAGGCAAAATCTAAATTCTTTGAAACACAAAAGAATTCTCTGAACATTGCTTCTTAATATTTATTTGCAATGTTGGATGTCAGTGCTGGCGCTACATGAACAAGCAAACCTACCGCATCATCTTCAACGCCTCGCGCAGCTGCCTGATGGCGGTGGCCGAAACCGCGACCTCACGGGGTAAATCAGGAACAGGCGAACGCGCAGGTGGTGGCAGTGCCATCGCCACGGCCTTGTTGACAGCGATTACCCCGATCGCATGGGGTTGCAAACTCATGGCTCAGGCGGTCCTGGCCAGTTCGAGCGTGCTGTGGGTGGCGCCGATGGCCATGCAAGCCCAGGCGCAAACCCAGGCCCAAACCGCAGGGGCCACAGCACCCGCAGGGGCCAGCGTGGCCACCCGCATCGTGGCCGATCCCACGGCACCTTCGGGCCAGCGCCCCACCGTGCTCACCACCTCCAACGGCGTGGTGCAAGTGGACATCCGCACCCCCAGCGCAGCGGGTGTCAGCCGCAACACCTACAGCCAGTTTGATGTGGGCGCTGTAGGCGCGGTGCTGAACAACAGCCGCACCCCTGTGCAAACCCAGCAAGGTGGCTGGGTGCAAGGCAACCCCTGGCTGGCCAAAGGCAGTGCACGGGTCATCCTGAACGAAGTCAACTCCAGCAACCCCAGTTATCTGCAAGGCTATGTCGAAGTGGCCGGCCAACGCGCCCAAGTCATCATCGCCAACCCTTCGGGCATCTCTGTGGCCGGTGCAGGCTTCATCAACGCCAGCGGCGTCACGCTCACCACGGGCACGCCAGTCATGAACGCAGGCACCTTGGACGGCTTTCGGGTGCAGGGCGGACAAATCACCGTGCAAGGGCTGGGCCTGGACACCCGAAGCGCCGACTACACCGCCATCTTGAGCCGTGCCGCGCAAGTCAATGCAGGCATCTGGGCGCAACAACTCCAAGTGGTCACAGGTGCCAACGACATCCAGGCCGCCAGCGTGGGTGCAGACACCCAGATACAAAGCACACCCCTGGCGGGTACGGCAAGCGCACCAGCCTATGCCCTGGACGTGGCCACACTGGGCGGCATGTACGCCCGCAAAATCCAACTCATTGGCACCGAAGCAGGTTTGGGGGTTCGCAACGCCGGTTTGCTGCAAGCCAGCAGCGGCTCCTTGACGCTCAACCACCAAGGCTGGCTGTCCAACAGCGGCAGCATGCAAGCCTCAGGCGGCGATGTTCAAATCCAGACACAAGACCGCATCGATCAAAGCGGCACCCTCTACAGCGACAAAAACGTCCAACTGATTTCTAACGCCAATCAAAACCACAGCGGAACCACGGCCGCTTTGGGCGATGTGAGCATACGGGCGATGGGCCTCAACGCCGATGGCGCGGCGGCCAACATTCAAGCCACAAAAACCAGCGCTTGGGCTGCGGGGTTGCAAACGCAAGGGCAGATCACGGGCCAACAAAATCTCATGGTTCAGGCCAGCGGTCAAATTCAAACGGCAGGCCAAGCGCTCGCCAGTCAAACGCTGAGCATGCAGGCGTCCAGTCTGGATGTCGCGCAATCGCGGCAACAAGCGCCTACGATCACACTGCAAGCCACATCGGGTGACCTGCAAGCCACAGACAGCCGCATCCTGGTTGGGCAAAACCTGCGTCTAGAGGCGGCAAAAAACCTCACCACAGACCAAGCCCAAGTGCAGGCTCAAACCCTCACATTGCAAGCCAATGCCCTGAGCAACAAGGCAGGCCAAATCACCCAGACCGGCTCAACCGAGCAAAGCATCCGCCTGCAAGGCACACTCGACAACACGGCGGGCGTCATCTACAGCGCAGCCCAGACCTTGAACATCAGTGCACAAAGCATCGACAACACCGCAGGTCAAATCCTGCACGCAGGCCAGGGCACATTGGCGATCGTCAGCCAAAACCAGCTGACCAACCATCTGCAAAGCAGCACACAGGCCGCGGTCACTGATGGCGCCCGCATCATTGGCGCAGGTGAGGTGCAGCTGCAAGCACAAGACCTCAGCAACAGCGGCAGCATCTATGCAGCCCAAGACCTCAGCAGCACAGCCAAGAGGCTGGTCAACAGTGGCAGTCTGTATGCCGGTGGCGCACAAACACTCACCGCCACCGAAGCTGTGCAAACCAGCGGCACCATCGCCGCAGCCAAAGACCTCGCGATTAAAGCCCAGAGCCTCAGCGGCACCAGCACCAGCGTGCTGGCCGCAGGCATGGCTGCAGACGGCAAACTCAGCGGCACCGGCACACTCACGGCGGTCACGACTGGCGCACTGCAAAGCGCAGGCCAAGTGCTGGCGACGAACGGCATGAGTCTCGGGGGATCTGCCCTCAATCTGGCTGGCAGCCAAACCGGCACCACCGCAGGCGACGTGAGCCTGAGCGCCAGCAGCGGCGACATCAACACCCGCCAAGCCCAAGTGAGCACACCGGGCAAGCTCAGCATCACTGCCAACAGCCAAAGCACACAAAAGCTGGACAACAGCGAAGGTCAGATCAGCGCTCAGCAGCTGAACATCCGAGTGGGTCAACTCGTCAACGACCACGGCGCCATTGAGCAAACCGGGACCGGCGTCAAGCAAGCGCTGATAGAAAGCGCAGGCAACCTGAACAACACCAGCGGCAGCATCATCGCCAACGCGCAAGACTTCACGGTGAACGCTGGTGCGCTGACCAACACCAGCGGGCTCATGGGTCATGCAGGCACAGGCAGCCTCACCCTCAACGCCACCAGCCTAGACAACAGCCAAGGCCAGATCATGGGCAACGGCACGGCCAGCATCACCACCAGCGGTGACATCACCAACGCCGATGGCCTGATCTCGGCGGCCAAAGACCTGAGCATCCAAAGCGCAGACCTGAGCAACACCGCCAGCGGCACAAGTCAAAGCGCTACAGGCATTCAAAGCCAGACGGGCAATCTCAGCTTGAACACAGCCGCACTCACCAACAGCGGCAGCATCTACGCGGCACAAGACGTGAGCACCACAGCCAAGAGCCTGGCCAACAGCGGCAGTCTGTATGCAGGCGGCAATCAAGCTCTAACGGTCACCAACGCGCTCAGCAGCAGCGGCACCATCGCCGCAGCCAAAGACCTCGCGATTAAAGCCCAGAGCCTCAGCGGCACCAGCACCAGCGTGCTGGCCGCAGGCATGGCTGCAGACGGCAAACTCAGCGGCACCGGCACACTCACGGCGGTCACGACTGGCGCACTGCAAAGCGCAGGCCAAGTGCTGGCGACGAACGGCATGAGTCTCGGGGGATCTGCCCTCAATCTGGCTGGCAGCCAAACCGGCACCACCGCAGGCGACGTGAGCCTGAGCGCCAGCAGCGGCGACATCAACACCCGCCAAGCCCAAGTGAGCACACCGGGCAAGCTCAGCATCACTGCCAACAGCCAAAGCACACAAAAGCTGGACAACAGCGAAGGTCAGATCAGCGCTCAGCAGCTGAACATCCGAGTGGGTCAACTCGTCAACGACCACGGCGCCATTGAGCAAACCGGGACCGGCGTCAAGCAAGCGCTGATAGAAAGCGCAGGCAACCTGAACAACACCAGCGGCAGCATCATTGCCAACGCGCAAGACTTCACGGTGAACGCCGGTGCACTGAGCAACACCAGCGGCCTGATCGGCCATGCAGGGACCGGTCTGCTGCAAATGAATGCGATCAGCTTTGACAACATCCAAGGCAAAACCATAGGAAATGGTGCTGTTCAGCTCATCACCACTGGCAATACCACCAACGCCAATGGCTTGATTTCTGCACAACAAAACATGACCCTGAGCGCAGGGGGCATCACCAACACCCAAGGTACTTTGGCCTCCATTGATGGGCAAGTGTCTTTGCAATCCCAAATGAACGGCCTGGACAATCGTCAAGGCCTCGTTCAAGCCAAGCAAAACCTGGACATCACCCTCAGCGGTACAAACAACAGCTTGCAAAACACACTCGGCCAAATCATTGCCGAGCGCGAAACCTATCTGAACACGGGCGTCTTTGACAACACCCAGGGTTTGGTTGCTGCTGGGTCAAACCTGCAAATTGACACCCACGGCAAGACCCTAAACAACCAAGGCACCCGCAGTGCTGAAACCCATGCGCCAATCAAGGGAGTGATTGCCGGTGGCCAGTTGGTCATTCAAAGCGGCGACATCGACAACAGGTCTGGCCTCATCCATGCCCAAGGTGACTTGGCCTTGACCAGCACAGGTGCGGTGAACACTTCAGCGCTTGCTGGCAGTGGCAGTCAAATCTACAGCGGTGGCCAAATGACGCTGCAGGCTACGGGTTTGAACAACACCGGTAGCCAAATGCTGGCCGTGCAAAGCATGACGGCAGACGTCGCGAGCGGCACCATCGACAACAGTCTGGCCTTGATGCGCACAGGCAAGACCCTGACACTTCAGGCTGGCACCATCACCAATGCCAGCTCCTTGGCAGCAACCAGCGACGGCACACCTGCGCCCATTGGCCTGGAAGGACAAAACGTGGTTTTGAGTGCCAACAACATAGACAACACCCAAGGTGCTGTCCGGGCCGTGTACAACCTGAATATCCAAAGTAACGGATTACTCAACAACGACCATGGCCAACTCAGCGCTGGCCAGCAATTGCGCATCACCACGGGTGTCAACACGCCGCAAACTACCACCCCCACCCTGCGCATGAGCAACGATGCCGGCCTGCTTGTTGCCGACCAAAGCGTTGTGGTGCGTGCAGGCAGCTTGAGCGGAGCTGGGCAAATTGTCTCGCAAGGAGACATCAGCGTGAGCTTGCAAGGCGACCACACCTTGGCTGGCACCTTACAAGCCGGTGGCGATTTGCAACTGCAAACCACAGGCACGCTGACCAACCCGGTTACCGTGCAAGCCAGCAAAAACCTCAGTATCACGGCGGGCAACCTGGATAACCAAGCCAGCGGTCAATTGCTCAGTGCCAAAACAACCACACTCCAAATCGACAACACCCTGACCAATCGGGGCC
>CAYRBW010000140.1:0-6155 GCA_964422575.1 uncultured Limnohabitans sp. | reverse complement strand
GGTCAGCGATGCACGGCACGCTTACCCGTATTCTTTCTAGATATCCCATTTGCACATGACCACATTTGCTTTTGTTTTTCCTGGCCAGGGCTCCCAATCGGTGGGCATGCTCGATGCTTGGGGCGACCACCCCGTTGTGCTCGAAACCCTGAAAGAAGCCTCTGACGCACTGGGCGAAGACGTGGCCAAACTGATCCACGAAGGCCCCAAAGAAGCGCTGGCCATGACCACCAACACCCAGCCCGTGATGCTGGTGTCGGCCGTGGCCGCTTACCGTGCTTGGCTGGCCGAAGGTGGAGCCAAACCGTCGGTGGTGGCGGGTCATTCGCTGGGCGAGTACAGCGCCCTTGTGGCTTCTGGCGTGCTGACTCTGGCGCAAGCCGCGCCGCTGGTGCGCTTGCGCGCCGCTGCCATGCAAGAAGCAGTACCGGTGGGTGTGGGCGCGATGGCCGCGATTTTGGGTCTGGCCTCCGATAAAGTGATTGAGGGCTGCAAAGCAGCCCAAGCCACATTCGCCGCAGAGAGCGTTGAAGTGGTTGAAGCCGTGAATTTCAACGACGCTGCACAAACCGTGATCGCGGGCAGCAAGGCTGCGGTGGACAAAGCCTGCGAAATGCTCAAGGGCATGGGTGCCAAGCGTGCGTTGCTCTTGTCCGTGTCGGCCCCGTTCCATTCGAGCCTGATGAAACCCGCTGCTGAAAAGCTGCGCGAGAAACTGGCCACCCTCACGCTGGGCGAGCCTCAGATCCCGGTGCTCAACAACATCGATGTGGCCATCGAAACCGATGCCGATCGCATCCGAGATGCGCTGTACCGTCAGGCCTTCGGCCCGGTGCGCTGGGTGGAATGTGTGCAGGCCATCAAGGCCCGTGGCGTGAGCACATTGATTGAATGCGGCCCCGGCAAGGTGCTGGCAGGCATGACCAAGCGCATTGACGCTGAATTGAACGGCGTGGCGCTGTACGATCCCGCTACCCTGGCCGAAGTGAAAGGAATGTTATGAAACCCACACGCAATTCGCTTCACGTAATCGCTGCCCCTCAAGGGGGCGCTGCGCTCCCTTGGGGCGGCCCTGCGGGAGCGCAGGCATGAGCGAAGCACAAAAACAAATTGCACTGATCACGGGCGCGTCGCGCGGCATCGGCGCATCGATTGCCCTGCATTTGGCCCAACAAGGTTTTGTGGTCATTGGCACTGCCACCAGCGATGACGGCGCAGCCAAGATCAGCCAAGCGCTGTCGGCCTTCCCCCGCAGCCGGGGTGCCAACCTGAACGTGAATGACGCCGCCGCTGGCGAAGCTTTGATCGACGCCATCGTCAAGGAGCACGGCGGCTTGCAGGTGCTGGTCAACAACGCCGGCATCACCCGCGACACCTTGGCCATGCGCATGAAGGACGACGACTGGGACGCGGTGCTGGATACCAACCTCAAGGCCGTGTTCCGCATGAGCCGCGCCGTGATTCGCCCCATGATGAAGCAGCGCTATGGCCGCATCGTCAGCATCACCAGCGTGGTGGGTGCGTCAGGTAACCCAGGCCAAGCCAACTATGCGGCAGCCAAGGCCGGTGTGGCGGGCATGACCCGCGCGCTGGCCCGCGAGCTGGGCAGCCGCAACATCACGGTCAACTGCGTGGCCCCCGGTTTCATTGAGACCGACATGACCGCCAGCTTGCCCGAAGAACAACAAAAAGCCTTGTTGAGCCAGATTCCACTGGGCCACTTGGGCAAACCCGATGACATCGCGCATGCCGTGGCCTATCTGGCCGGAAAGCACGCTGGCTATGTCACCGGACAAGAATTGCATGTCAATGGTGGCATGTTCATGGCCTGATTCATAAGCCGATTGGCGGAAACGCCTTCCGGACAGGTAAAATCTTCATTTTTCACAACCCTCAGAGGGACCCCATGAGCGATATCGAAGCACGTGTCAAAAAAATCATTGCTGAACAACTCGGCGTTGAAGAGTCACAAGTCACCAACGAAAAAGCCTTTGTGGCTGATCTGGGTGCCGACTCCCTGGACACGGTGGAACTGGTGATGGCACTCGAAGACGAGTTTGGCATCGAGATTCCTGACGAAGACGCAGAAAAAATCACGACTGTGCAAGCGGCGATTGATTACGCCCAAAGCAAGAAGGCCTGATCGACGATGACCCGGCGCCGCGTTGTTGTCACGGGTTTGGGATGTGTCAGCCCCGTGGGCAACACGGTGTCTGAGGCATGGTCCAACCTGCTTGCCGGTCGGTCCGGTATTGGTTCCATCACCCGATTCGACGCTTCGGCCATGTCTTGCCGGATCGTGGGTGAAGTCAAAAACTTTGACCTGGAGTCCTATATCAGCGCCAAAGAGGCGCGGACCATGGACCGATTCATCCATTATGGTATCGCTGCTGCGACTCAAGCCATTCAGGACGCTGGACTGGCTACTGGTGAGGTTCTCGACGAAGAAGAGGCCTGCCGCATCGGTGTGGTAATTGGTTCGGGTATTGGTGGCTTGCCGCTGATCGAAGACACTCACATCGAATACACGGCGCGCGGCGCGCGCCGCATTTCCCCATTTTTCGTCCCAGCCTCGATCATCAACATGATCTCGGGCCATGTGTCGATGCGCAGTGGTTTCAAGGGTCCTAACCTGGCCGTTGTGACCGCTTGCACCACAGGTTTGCACAGCATTGGTGAAGCTGGTCGTTTGATCGAGTACGGCGACGCGGATGTGATGGTCGCGGGCGGCGCTGAAGGCACGGTGTCGCCTTTGGGCGTGGGTGGCTTCGCGGCCATGCGCGCTTTGTCAACCCGCAACGACGACCCGACAGCGGCCTCACGTCCTTGGGACAAAGACCGCGACGGTTTTGTGTTGGGCGAAGGCGCGGGCGTGATGGTGCTCGAAGAGTTCGAGCACGCCAAGGCCCGTGGTGCCAAGATCTATGCCGAGCTCAGTGGCTAAGGCATGAGTGCTGATGCCGGTCACATGACCGCACCCAGTATGGATGGCCCTCGCCGCGCCATGATCAATGCCATGCGCAACGCCGGTGTCAACGCCGACCAGATCAACTACCTCAATGCACACGGCACCTCCACCCCGTTGGGTGATATCAACGAAACCAATGCCATCAAGGCGGCTTTGGGCGATCACGCGTACAAAACCGTGGTCAGTTCGACCAAGTCCATGACCGGTCACTTGTTGGGTGGTGCGGGTGGCGTTGAGAGCGTGTTCACAGTTTTGGCTTTGCACCATCAAAAAGTGCCACCGACGATCAACTTGGTTAACCCTGACCCCGAGTGCGATCTGGACTACTGTGCCAACACGGCACGTGACATGAAAATCGATGTAGCCCTGAAAAACAATTTCGGCTTTGGTGGCACCAACGGTTCACTGGTGTTCAAACGCATCTGATCCGTCATTCAGCAAGGTCACCACCATGCACAACGCCCCACCTGTGGTTTACCCGGTGGGGCGTTTTGTTTGGGCCCGTCGGATGCTCTTGTTGCTTGCTTTGTCTGATGCTTTGGCTCTAGGGTTGTGGCAACTCAGCGCAGGCGCTTCTTGGCTCAAATGGGCATGGCTTGTGTGGGCTGTTTGTCTGTGTGCGGCCTTGTACACCCGTTTAAGAGACGTGGCGTCAGGGGGCTTACTCGTTTGGACGGGAGAAGACTGGTTGTTGCGAGATGTCAATGGTGGGGAGATTCAGGCTCAGTTGAGCGTTGTACTGGATTCAGGTTCCGCATTGGGGCTTGTTTTTCGTACTGTGGGAGGGCCGTGGCATCAAGGGCAGTGTTTTGCGTGGTTGGAGGAACGGGATATGCCCCAGATGTGGCACGGCTTTCGCTGCGCGGTATATTCACGATCAACGGACGGACGTCAGCCTGATGGTCACATTCCTGATTCGTTTTGAAGGCTTGAACTTGACGGTGCTGTCACCATCTGTGTGCAATGGATCTGATGGTTTTAAACGATCAAGGAGGCAGGTGTGTTCAAAAAAATTTGGAACAAAAGCGCAGCTTCCGTGCTGCTGATGGCCGGTTTATTTGGTGCTTTGGGCTTGGGCTTTTCGGGTGCCGCGGTGGCGCAAGGGCAGAGCGCTGTTGTACGTGGCTTACCCGATTTCACCGAGTTGGTGGAACAGGTGGGGCCTTCGGTGGTGAACATCCGAACGCTGGAGAAGGTCCGATCCAATGAAGCCAGCTCGGGCGGTCCTGATGAGGACATGCAAGAGCTCTTCCGACGTTTTTTTGGGGTACCTCTTCCCAATGGGCCCCGCCAAGCTCCGCGGCAAAACGGGCCACAACAAGATGCGCAACCCAGGGGTGTGGGTTCTGGCTTTATATTGAGTGCTGATGGTTTCATCATGACCAATGCACATGTGGTGGATGGTGCCGATGAGGTGCTGGTGACTTTGACGGATAAACGGGAGTTCAAAGCCCGCATTGTGGGGACTGATAAACGCACCGACGTGGCCGTCGTGAAAATTCAAGCGTCTGGTTTACCAGCGGTGAGGGTCGGCGATGTGAGTCGTTTGCGTGTCGGCGAATGGGTCATGGCGATTGGCTCACCTTTTGGTCTTGAAAATACAGTGACAGCCGGTATCGTGAGCGCCAAGCAGCGTGACACAGGTGATTACCTACCATTCATTCAGACCGATGTGGCGATCAACCCTGGCAATTCAGGGGGGCCATTGATCAACATGCGCGGAGAAGTGGTGGGTATCAACAGCCAAATCTATTCACGCTCGGGCGGATTCATGGGCATTTCATTTGCCATTCCCATGGACGAGGCGATGCGCATCAGTGAGCAACTGCGTACCAGTGGTCGGGTTAGCCGAGGTCGCATCGGCGTTCAAATTGCGCCTGTGACCAAGGAGGTGGCTGAGTCCATTGGTTTGGGCAAGGTGCAAGGAGTCTTGGTTCGGGGTGTTGAAGAAGGGTCACCTGCCGACAAAGCAGGCCTGGAGGCTGGCGACATCATCACGCGCTTTGATGGCAAGGCAATCGAAAAGCCTGCAGATTTGCCACGCGCAGTGGGTAACACGAGGCCTGGGACCAAGGCGGGCATTACGGTTTTCCGAAGAGGTGGGTATAAAAACTTGGACATCACAGTCGCAGAAGTAGAAACTGAAAAAGTGGCGGGGGCATTGCCTGACAAAACGGGACCGGCACCCACTGCTTTGATGTGGGGTTTGGCGGTCAGTGACTTGACTGAGGCCCAAAAGAAAGAGTTTCGTGTGCGGGGCGGTGTGCGTGTTGACACAGCCACCGACATGGCTGCACGTGCCGGTATTCGCCAAGGAGATTTGATCACGGCCATCGCCAATGTCGAAGTGACATCCCGAAAGGAGTTTGAGCGAATCTTGTCTCGTGTCGATAAAAACCGCCCCATCAGTGTGCTTAGTCGCCGTGGCGATGGGGCGCAATATGTCCTGATCCGCCCGAGTCAATGAAGGTGTGGAATTGTCAAGAGTCCACAGCAGTCACAGGGCAATGGGTTCAATCCAGAGGTTTTTTGGGGATATAGCCCATTTATTGAGTCACTTCAAAAAGATTTTTAAAGTTTGTGCCAACTAACTTTTATTTTCTCTCATAACGAATTTGGCTAAAATCAGTCGTCTTGACCATGAATTGATGGCATAAAGCGCAGGGCTGAATTCACGATGCGAGATTCCACACAGGAGTCCACCGGTGATCCACAGATGACCCACAAGTTGTTCAATCAGATATTCAGTTGGCTGTGTATAACTTGTGTATAAATTGCATGTTGCAAAGCAGCAACGACCTGCCAAACGTGTTTTTGGGGCTGTGCGCGTGGGCCAATTTGCCTACAATGAAGCTCCAACTATCGCAGTTGCCATAGATTGTTGGTTCAGGGCGCGTCACCACCAGACGCGCCCTTTTTTCTTTTCCGGATCCTTGATCCACAAACACTTGCAGAACTTGCTTGATGAATCACATCAGAAATTTTTCGATCATTGCACACATTGACCATGGCAAATCCACGCTGGCCGATCGCTTGATTCAACGGTGTGGCGGTCTCGAAGCGCGTGAGATGGAGGCCCAGGTGCTGGACTCGATGGACATTGAGAAAGAGCGCGGCATCACCATCAAGGCGCAAACCGCCGCGCTGCACTACAAAGCCAAAGATGGACAGGTTTACAACCTGAACC
>CAYRBW010000139.1:0-6173 GCA_964422575.1 uncultured Limnohabitans sp. | reverse complement strand
CGCAGGTCGTACACCGCCCACAGCGCTTCGCCGTAGGCGTTCAACCGGTCTTCGCTCACGCTGGGTGGGCCGTCTTCTGACAATGCAGACAAGGTGGGCACATCGGTGTCGTCTTCGGTCAAGGCCACGATGGCTTCGAGCGACAGGTCGTGCCATTTGTTGGCGTCTTTGTCTTTTGGGGCTGCCCATTCTTCGGGCCAGTTTTCCACGGCGAACATGAAGCCCAATGCCCAGACTTGGGCAAATGAGGGGATTTCGCTGTCGTCAATTTCTTCGCGCTCTTCGGGCGGCAGCGAGGCGATCGCACCACGCACGTCCATCACTTCGGGGGCGTAGGCTTTGTCGTCGTCCAGCGCTTCCACGGGGGTGTCCAGCGCGAGTTGGATTTCGTCAAAGCGGCGCTGCCACAAAGCCATGAACTGCTGGCGTTGGGCGTCGTCGGCAAAGCTGCCGCCATCCTCGCCTTCGT
This sequence comes from uncultured Limnohabitans sp., assembly GCA_964422575.1. GTDB lineage: Bacteria > Pseudomonadota > Gammaproteobacteria > Burkholderiales > Burkholderiaceae_C > Limnohabitans_A. The sequence goes on along the minus strand of CAYRBW010000139.1, from coordinate 5,704 downwards.
CCACGCCCAGCAGCATGGGCAGCCATTCGGCATCGGGAATGGCGCGGCGGCAGCACACCAGCGCGGCCATGAAGCCCTCGCAAAACTCCCATTGCGGCGTTTCTTCAAAGCGCTCGCGCAGGTCGTCAAGGATGTTGTCCAGGGTGTCAAAGTCTTCGGCTTCCAAGCCAGCGTGGGTGTTCATGGGGTGTTCCTTTTGCAATACAAGGATTGTAGAAGGGGGCGTTGGCCTGTCGTGCTTGTGCTGGGCCGCTTGAAGGCAGTCAGAGGTGGATGCATGAAAAGGCAACAAATGCTCATTTGCGAACGGAAAGTGACAAGCTCCCGGTTTACCATCACGTTTGGCAATTGCCTGTCTGATATTTGATGTGTGCATGGCGAGAAAACACCCAAACGCCTCTTCGTTTAACAAAACCAATCCAACTCCAACAACACCATGACCAGCCAGCAACAACGCGCAGCTTTGCAAAGCCAAATTTGGAAAATTGCCAACGATGTGCGTGGCGCCGTAGACGGGTGGGACTTCAAGCAATACGTGCTCGGCACCTTGTTTTACCGCTTCATCAGCGAAAACTTTGCCAGCTACATCGAAGCCGGTGACGACAGCATCCACTACGCCCGCTTGAACGACATCGTCATCACCCCAGAGATCCGTGACGACGCCATCAAAACCAAGGGCTACTTCATTTACCCCAGCCAGTTGTTTGCCCGGGTCGTCGCCAGCGCCAACGGCAACGAAAGCCTGAACACCGATCTGGCAGTGATTTTTTCATCCATTGAAAACTCCGCCCTGGGCTACCCGTCCGAGCGCGACATTCGCGGCCTGTTTGCCGACTTTGACACCACCAGCAACCGCCTGGGCAACACCGTCAAAGACAAAAACACCCGCTTGGCCGCGGTGCTCAAAGGCGTGGCCGAGCTGAACTTTGGTGACTTTGAAGACAGCGGTTTTGAAGGCCATCAAATCGACCTCTTCGGCGACGCCTACGAATTCCTCATCTCCAACTACGCCGCCAACGCCGGCAAGTCCGGCGGCGAGTTCTTCACGCCCCAGCAGGTCTCCAAGCTGATCGCCCGCCTCGCCATGCACGGGCAGACCAGCATCAACAAGATTTACGACCCGGCCTGCGGCTCGGGCTCGCTGCTGCTGCAAGCCAAGAAGCAGTTTGACGACCACATCATCGAAGACGGCTTTTTCGGGCAGGAACTCAACCACACCACCTACAACCTGGCGCGCATGAACATGTTCTTGCACAACGTCAACTACGACAAGTTCAACATTGCGCTGGGCGACACCCTGATTGACCCGCACTTTGGCGATGACAAACCGTTTGACGCCATCGTCTCCAACCCGCCCTATTCGGTGAAGTGGATCGGCAGCGACGACCCCACCCTCATCAACGACGACCGCTTTGCCCCCGCTGGCGTGCTGGCCCCCAAGTCCAAGGCCGACTTTGCCTTTGTGCTGCACGCGCTCAGCTACTTGTCCAGCAAAGGCCGCGCGGCCATTGTTTGCTTTCCCGGCATCTTTTACCGGGGCGGTGCGGAGCAAAAAATCCGCCAATACCTGGTGGACAACAACCATGTGGAAACCGTCATCTCGCTGGCGCCCAACCTGTTTTACGGCACCACCATTGCCGTGACCATTTTGGTGCTGTCCAAACACAAAACCGACACCACCACCCAGTTCATCGACGCCAGCGCGTTGTTCAAGAAAGAAACCAACAACAACACACTGCTCGATACGCACATCGACGAAATCATGGCTGTGTTCGACAGCAAGGCCAATGTGGACCACTTTGCCCGCTCGGTCAGCCATGCCGACATTGCCGCCAACGACTACAACCTGTCCGTCAGCAGCTACGTGCAGGCCAAAGACACCCGCGAAGTGGTGGACATTGCGCAGATCAACGCCCAGCTCAAAACCACCGTGGCCAAGATCGACCAGCTGCGCAAAGACATTGACGCCATCGTGGCCGAGATCGAGGGCGAGGGGCAGCAGGCATGAGCAGCAAAAAAAACCTGCCCACCATTCGCTCATCCGCAGCCGAATACCTCACTTTTGTGGCCGCCAGTGGCCAAGGCGGGGTTGAAGCTGTTTATGCCGATGAAGACGTGTGGCTGAGCCAAAAAATGATGGGCGAGCTCTACGGCGTCAACGTGCGCACGGTGAGCGAGCACCTGAAAAATATTTTTGCTGACAACGAGTTAGAGCAAGAGGCAGTGATCCGGAATTTCCGGATAACTGCCGCCGACGGGAAAAACTACAACACCCAGCACTACAACCTGTCGGCCACCATTGCTGTGGGCTACAAAGTCAACTCCGAACGGGCGGTGCAGTTTCGCAAATGGGCCACGGGCATCATCAAAGAATTCACCATCAAAGCCTACGCCATGGACGATGAGCGGCTGAAAAACGATGGCTCCATTCTGGGCAAAAAATACTTTGAACAACAGCTCGCCCGCATTCGCGAGATTCGCCTGTCCGAGCGAAAGTTCTACCAAAAAATCACCGACATCTACGCCACCGCCATCGACTACGACGCCAGCGCCAAAGCCACCCAGCGGTTTTTTGCCACCGTTCAAAACAAGCTGCACTGGGCCATTCACGGCCAAACCGCAGCCGAAGTCATCCACACCCGAGCCAATGCCGAACACAGCAACATGGGCCTCAACACTTGGCAAGACGCACCCAACGGCAAGATTCAACGGTTTGACGTGGTGGTGGCGAAAAACTATCTGAACGACACCGAACTGGCCCAGCTGCAAAGGCTGGTGAGCGCCTATCTGGATCTGGCAGAAAGCATGGCCGAGCGCAACATCCCTATGACCATGCAAGATTGGGAGGTGCGCCTCAACCGCTTTTTAGAAGCCGCAGACCGAGAGGTTTTGCAAGACGCCGGCAAAGTCAGCAAAGAAATTGCGGAGGCCCACGCGCTGAGCGAATTTGAAAAATACCGCGTGGTGCAAGATCGCCTGTATGAGTCCGACTTTGACAAAGCCATCAAAGCCCAACTGACCCATGATGCCGAAGGTCAACGTGATGCGTGAATTGAATTATTTAGACAAGCTGCTGGATAGCGTTGAGGTGGAGTGGAAGACGTTGCGGGAGCTAGCTGATATAGGAACTGGAAGCTCCAATCGGCAAGATGAGAAACACGGCGGGGCTTATCCTTTTTATGTTCGATCAAAAAATATCTTGAATTCGGATACTTTTGAGTTTGATGAAACTGCCATTGTTATTCCCGGTGAAGGAGGGATAGGCGACATATTCCACTATGTGACGGGAAAGTACGCTCTTCATCAAAGGGCTTATCGAATTTTCCCAAAAACAAACTTGCTGCACGCAAAGTTCTTGTATCACTTTATGTCGTCCAGTTTTAAGCAATACATTTTGATGAAGAGTGTTGGTGCGACTGCTATCTCGATTAGAAAGCCCATGATTGAGGATTTTCAAATCCCCATCCCTTGTCCAAACAATCCCAAAAAATCGCTTGAAATCCAAGCCGAAATCGTCCGCATACTGGACAGCTTCACCGAGCTGACCACCGAGCTGACCACCCGCAAAAAACAATACAAGCATTACCGCGATCAGTTGTTGAGTTTTGAAGATGGGGAGGTGGAGTGGAAGACGTTGCCTGAAATGGCTCTTGATTTTGGGCGTGGAAAATCTAAACATCGCCCGAGAAATGACGCAAAGTTGTATGGTGGCGATATTCCGTTCATACAAACAGGCGATATCAGAAGTGCATCGCACATCATTACGAGATACAGCCAAACCTACAGCGAATTTGGCCTAAAACAAAGTAAGTTATGGCCCAAGGGGACGCTTTGCATCACGATTGCCGCCAACATTGCGGAAACATCCATATTGGGCTTTGATGCATGCTTTCCAGACAGTGTCATTGGCTTTGTTGCAGACCCCAAAAAGACCAGTGCCGACTATGTTGAATACCTTCTTCAATCAGTAAAGAATAAGCTGGAAGAAAAGGGAAAAGAAAAGAGTAGCGCACAAAGCAATATCAATCTAGCTACGTTCGAAGAGTTGAGGCTGCCTTTCCCGTCGCTCACAGAACAAGCCTGCATCGTCGCCATCCTCGACAAATTCGACGCCCTGACCAATTCCATCACCGAAGGCTTGCCCCGCGAAATCGAACTGCGCCAAAAGCAATACGAGTATTACCGCGATCTGTTGTTGAGCTTCCACAAGCCGAAAGGATGCACTCATGAACAATAGCATCGAGATTTATCAAACCGATGACGGTCAGGCTCAGTTGACGGTGGCGGTGGTCAGCGATTCGGTGTGGCTCAGCCTTGACCAAATGGTGCAACTGTTTGAGCGCGATAAATCGGTGATTTCCCGCCACCTTCGCAATGTGTTTTCCGAGGGAGAGCTGGAGCGCTCAGCAGTTGTTGCAAAAAATGCAACAACTGCCGCCGACGGCAAAACCTACCAAGTCGACTTCTACAACTTGGATGTGATCATTTCGGTGGGGTATCGGGTCAAGTCGGCACGCGGTGTGCAGTTTCGCCAATGGGCCACAAGAACGCTCAAACAACATTTGGTTGAAGGCTACACCCTCAACCAACGCCGCTTGCAAGAGCGCGGCATTGAGTTTGAACAAGCGGTGACGCTGTTAAGCCAGACGCTGAACAATCAGCAACTCGTCAATCAAGATGGCGCGGCAGTACTGGCGGTAATCAGCGACTATGCCCGCAGCTGGAGCCTGCTACAGGGCTATGACGAGCAAAGCCTCAGGGCGCTGCCCAACAAGCAAGACGGCATGCAAGCGCTGCAACTTCCCGATGTTTTGACCGCCATTACCCAGCTCAAATCAACCCTCATGGATAAGGGCGAGGCCACCGAGTTGTTTGGTCAATTGCGCGGCGAAGGCTTGGCCTCCGCCATTGCCACGATTGAGCAGGGTTTTGGCGATGAACTGTTTTACCCGCATGTGGCCAGCCGTGCCGCGCATTTGTTGTACTTCGTCATCAAAAACCACCCGCTGGCTGATGGCAACAAGCGCAGCGGCTCGTTTTTGTTTTTGTGGTACTTGCGCATCAACCAGCATTTGTTGGCCAAACCCGTGGAGCAGCTTATCAACGACAACACGCTCGTGGCCTTGGCCTTGTTGGTGGCCGAAAGCAAACCCGATCAAAAAGAGCTGATGATTCGGCTGGTTGAGCACTTTATTTTGTTGAGGGGCTAGGGCAATGACTCACGCCAATACTCAAGGCTTGCCCAATGACCGCCCTGTCAAAGTGCAGTTGTTTGAGTCGGCCCACATCCGCACGGCCTGGGATGAAGCGGATGAAAAATGGTGGTTCTCTGCCCTCGACATCGTTGCTGCGCTGACTGACCAACCCGATTACGCCAAAGTCCGCAACTACTGGAAGTGGCTCAAGAACAAGCTGAAACTTGAGGGCAGTGAAGTGGTTAGTGCCACTAACCAGTTGAAACTGGAGGCCCCAGATGGCAAACAGCGCCTGACGGATGTGCTGGATACGCAGCAGGTGTTCAGGATCATCCAATCCATTCCGTCCAGAAAAGCCGAACCCTTCAAGCTCTGGCTGGCCGAGGTCGCCAATCAACGGCTAGACCAGCTGCAAGACCCAGAGCTGTCCATCGAGCTGGCCATGCTCGACTACAAGCGCCTGGGCTACCCAGACATCTGGTTCAACCAGCGACTCAAGATCATCGAGA
>CAYRBW010000138.1:4662-6301 GCA_964422575.1 uncultured Limnohabitans sp. | reverse complement strand
CAGATGGGCGTGGCGTTCGACGGCGACGGCGACCGCGCGATCTTCGTCGACCACCTGGGACGCGTCGTCAACGGTGACGCGGTGCTGCTGATGTGCGCGCGGCAGTTGCAGCGCGAAGGGCGCCTGCCCGGCAACGCCATCGTCGCCACATCCATGGCCGTGGCCAGCACGTCTTTGGCGGTGTCTTTGCCACGCACCACTTCGAGCAGCTTCATCACGTTGGCGGGGCTGAAGAAGTGCATGCCCACCACGTCTTGGGGACGCTTGGTGAATGAGGCGATTTTGTTGACGTCGAGCGTTGAAGTGTTAGAGGCCAGGATGGCACCGGGCTTCATGACTTCATCGAGTTTCTTGAAGACAGCCTCTTTCACACCCATCTCTTCAAACACGGCCTCGATCACCAGATCGGCTTGGCCGATGTCGTCATAGCTCAGCGTGGTGCTCAACAGGGCCATACGCTCTTCGTATTTTTCTGGCTTGAGCTTGCCTTTTTTGACTTGCGCCTCGTAATTTTTTCGGATGGTAGCGACGCCGCGGTCCAGCGCGTCTTGTTTCATCTCCAGCATCTTCACAGCGATGCCAGCATTCAAAAAGTTCATCGTGATGCCGCCACCCATAGTGCCCGCACCGATTACGGCGATCGATTTGATGTCACGCTTGGGCGTGTCTTCGGGCACATCCGGAATCTTGGATGCTGCGCGGTCGGCCATGAAAATGTGACGCAATGCGCGGCACTCGGGCGTCCACATCAAATTGATAAAAATTTCACGCTCAAAAACCATGCCCTCTTCAAACTTCTTTTTGGTGGCGGCTTCGACTGCGTCCACACATTTGGCGGGTGCTGGCAGGTTTTTGGCCATGCCTTTGACCTTGTTGCGTGCGAACTGGTAGTACGCATCGCCCTGTGGGTGCTTGCAAGGCAGGTTGCGCACCAGTGGCAACGGTGAGCCATCGGCGTGGGCTGCTGCCACTTTGCGGGCCAGCGCAAACGCTTCTTCAGACAGGCTTTCTGCCGATTGGGCCATTGCATCAAACAGCTTTTGGCCTGGCAACATGGCCAACATTTCGCTCTTGATGGCTTCGCCGCTGACGATCATGTTGAGTGCCGCTTCGACACCGATCACGCGGGGTAGACGCTGCGTACCGCCGGCACCAGGAATCAAACCGAGCTTGACTTCGGGCAAGGCGATGTTGGTCCCGGGGGCCGCAATGCGGTAATGGCAACCCAAGGCCAGTTCCAGTCCACCCCCCATGGCCACTGAATGCATGGCCGCCACCACGGGCTTGGCTGAGTTCTCGCATGCGCGAATCACGCTCAACAAATTGGGTTCCTGCAAGGCTTTGGGCGAACCGAATTCACGAATATCCGCGCCCCCCGAAAAGGCTTTGCCTGCACCCGTGATGACGATCGCCTTGACTGCCGAATCGTTGTTGGCTTTTTCCAGGCCATCGGTGATGCTTACGCGGGTCGACAGACCCAAACCGTTGACGGGCGGGTTCATCAAGGTGATGACCGCGACATCATCATGAACTTTGTATTCAGCTGTCATGCTGCACTTCCTTTGCGTGAAATAAAGCGGGTGGCAAAAAAAGAACGACCGTTCTTTTTTTTGGCCTGGACCCGACCTCAGAAGGACCC
>CAYRBW010000138.1:0-4652 GCA_964422575.1 uncultured Limnohabitans sp. | reverse complement strand
GGTTATGACCGCTACAACATATTTATTTTTTTTTACAGCTGTCTTGCTGCACTTCCTTTGCTTTAAATAACGGGGGTGCAAAAAAAAACAACGACCGTTCTTTTTTGTGAGATTGTAATGGCTGCTGGCTCAAAAAATGAGGAACCTGTCCCGAACGGGACGAATTTCAAACCTCCAGCCATTCTTTACGGATGTACGCGTTCTCGCGCAGGGCTTGGGGCGTCCCCTCAAAGACAATGCTGCCATGGCCCATGACCAATGCGCGGTCCGAAATTTTCATGGCGATGGTGAGTTTTTGCTCGATCAAAAGCACTGAAATACCTCGACTCTTGAGCTCTTCAAGGTACTGGCCCACCAGCTCCACAATTTTGGGCGCTAAACCCTCAGTGGGCTCGTCAATGATGATGAGGTCCGGGTCACCCATGAGGGTGCGGCAAAGTGTCAACATTTGTTGCTCGCCCCCCGACAAAACACCGGCTTCGGTGTGCTCACGTTCTTTGAGACGTGGGAACATGGCATACATGTCATCAAAAGACCAGCGGCCATTTTTCCCGCTGCGCTTTTGACCCAGTTGCAGGTTCTGGTGCACTGTCAACTTCGGGAAAATATCTCGGTTTTCAGGCACATAACCAATGCCCAGGTGAGCGATTTCATAGGCTTTTTTGCCTTGAACGGCTTGGCCCTTCCAGTCGATGCGCCCTTGGCCATCTACCAAACCCATGATGGCCTTGGCTGTGGTGGAACGACCAGAACCGTTGCGACCGAGCAAGGCCACGATTTCGCCCTGACCCACTTCAAAGCTCACGCCATGTAACACATGGCTTTTGCCGTAATAGGCGTGAAGGTTTTCTACTTGCAACATCAATGGCCTCCCGCTTGGCTGTCTGCGACGGATGAGCCCAGATAGGCCTCTTGCACTTTGGCGTTGGCACGCACAGCTTCTGGTGTGTCAAAAGCGATGACTTCGCCATAAACGACCACCGCAATCTTGTCGGCCAAGCCAAACACCACACCCATGTCGTGCTCCACCGTCAGCAAAGTTTTGCCTACCGTGACTTCCTTGATGAGGTGAATGAAACGAGAGGTTTCGCTCTTGCTCATGCCCGCCGTCGGTTCATCGAGCAAAATCACATCGGCTCCGCCAGCAATCGTCACGCCGATTTCCAGGGCGCGCTGTTCGGCATAAGTCAGGTTGACCGCCAGCACATCGCGCTTTTTGTCCAGGCGGATCATCTCCAGCAACTGGTCCGCCCGCTCATTCGCATCTTTCAGGCCCGACAGGAACTTGAAGAAGGTGTATTTGTAGCCCAGGCTCCAGAGCACAGCACACCGCAGGTTTTCAAAAACACTCAACTTCGGGAAGATGTTGGTGATCTGGAAGCTGCGCGCCAAACCCATGCGGTTGATTTCATAAGGTGTCTTGTGCTGGATGCGTTGCCCATTGAGCAAAATGTCACCACTGGTCGGCCCAAAGCGACCGCTGACCAGGTTGAACAACGTGGACTTACCAGCGCCGTTCGGGCCAATCACCGCGACCCGCTCTCCGGGCTCGACAGCCAAATTCACGCCGCGGATGATTTCGGTCTTGCCAAAATTTTTGCGAACATCTTTCAGTTCCAGTGCGTAGGTCGTACTCATACTGCAGTCTCCCGGCGCTTGATTTCTTTTTCGATCTCGGTCTGGATATCGCCCCATTCAATCAGGTATTGGCGACGACACAACTCAAACAAGCCCAGACCGGTCAACATGACAAAGGTACAGCCAAACCAGCTGTCCAGTCCTTTGGCGTTGAGCGTGGCGCCCATGAATTTAACGGTGTCACCCAAAGCCGAGTTGAGCTGCAAGTGGTACACCATCTCAATCATCGCGCCCGCACCCGCCAACATGACAAAGGCGGTCAAGGCCAGGCCCAGGTAGCTGGTCCAAATCTGACGCAGCTTGCCAAACTTGGCCACCCGCAGATTCATCATGATCAAGCTGGCAATGCCACCTGGCGCATACATGACCATGAACAGGAAGATGAGCCCCAGATAAAGCAACCACGCCTTGGTCAACTCTGACAGCAAGACAAACGCAATGACCATCAAAATGGCACCGATGATGGGGCCAAAAAAGAAGGTCGCACCGCCCAGAAAGGTGAACAGCAGGTAAGCGCCCGAGCGCCCCGCCCCCACCACCTCGGCGGTCACGATCTCGAAATTGAGTGCCCCCAAACCACCCGCAATGCCCGCAAAGAAACCGGCAATGATGAAGGCAATGTAACGAACACGTTGCGTGTTGTAACCAATGAATTCAACCCGCTCGGGGTTATCACGCACCGCGTTCAGGATGCGACCCAAAGGAGTTTGCGTGAAGGCGTACATCAGGGCCACGCACACAAATGTATAGGCTGCAATCAGGTAATAAACCTGGATTTGCGGGCCGTAGGTGATGCCAAAGAACGGCTCACCGGCCACACGGTTACCCGATACCCCGGCTTCGCCCCCGAAAAACTCCGAGAACATCAAGGACATGGCGAACACCAGCTCGGCCACACCCAAGGTGATCATGGCGAATGGCGTACCGGATTTGCGGGTCGTGACCCAACCGAGCAAGATGGCAAAGCCCATGCCAGCGACGCCGCCAACGATCGGCAACAGACTGACCGGGATGTGCAGTTTTCCTGCGCTGACCGCATTCAGCGCATGGATGGCCAGGTAAGAGCCCAGCCCTGTGTAGACCGCATGGCCAAAACTGAGCATGCCACCCTGCCCCAACAAAATGTTGTAGGACAAGCAGGCAATGATCGCAATGCCCATCTGGGCCAACATGGTGGTGGACAGGTTGCTGGTGAACACCAATGGTGCCATCAACAAGACCAAGGCAAACAGGCTCCAGATGACCCAGCGGCCGACGTTGTAGGGTTTGAATTTGTATACAGCAGCCATGTCTTAACCCTCGCGAGTACCCAAAAGACCCTTGGGCCGGAAGATGAGGATCAGCACCAGGAAGAGGTACGGCAGGATGGGGGCCACTTGCGACAGCGTGAGCTTGGCAAATGAGTTGTCTTGTGTAGCGGCTGACAAGACCCAGCCCATGTCCTTGGCCAAGGTCAAGAACGAATAGTCAATGGCCACGGCAAAGGTTTGGATCACGCCAATCAACACCGAAGCGAGGAACGCACCTGACAAAGAGCCCATGCCGCCGACGACGACCACCACAAAAATGACAGAGCCCACCGTGGCCGCCATGGCGGGTTCGGTAACAAAGGTGCTGCCCCCGATCACGCCCGCCAGACCTGCCAGCCCGGTGCCTGCACCAAACACCAGCATGAACACGCGTGGCACGTTGTGCCCGAGGGACTCGGCCATTTCAGGGTGCGTCAAGGCCGCCTGAATGACCAGACCAATACGGGTTCGTGTCAGCAAGAGCCACAAGGACACCAGCATGAGCAATGCCACCAGCATCATGAAACCCCGGGTAGCCGGGAAAGGCGAGCAGACGACGCGAACTGCTGCGTCGGCTGCGCTGCACATCTCGGCAGGTGCTGTGCCCCAGATCAAACTTAAACCGTTGACAGAATGGTTGATCAAGGTAAAGGCCGAGCTGCGCAAAATTTCGGGTGGTGGAAATTCCACGGCTGTGCGCCCCCACACCAGCTGCACCAGCTCCAGCACCACATAGGACAGACCAAAGGTCACCAGCAATTCGGGAACATGACCAAACGGGTGAACTTTGCGCAGGGTAATGCGTTCAAACACCGCGCCGCAAGCGCCCACGAGCAAGGGAGCGACGATCAGGGCAGGCCAAAATCCGATCCATCCGGTCAGGGTGTAGCCGAAATAGGCCCCAATCATGTAGAAGCTGGCGTGCGCAAAATTGAGCACGCCCATCATGCTGAAAATCAGCGTCAGCCCGGAGCTGAGCATGAAAAGCAACAACCCGTAACTGAGGCCGTTGAGCATGGAGATGATGAAAAACTCCATAAAAACTTTCCAGACCCCCCTGGGTCTAACTGCGTTACCGAAAGCAGGCTCGAACACTCAAGCCCTGGACGACAGGGCCCGAAACCCCATAAAAAAGCCCGATGAACACAACGTTGATCGGGCCTGAACCCTCGCAGCTTGCACAACCCAGACCGCGAGGCTGCGCTGTGCAAGCGCTGCTGAAAAAGCAGCTCGGCTTAGCCAGGACGCTTCATCTGGCAGCTGGTAGGTGTGCTGGACACATACGAAGGGAACTCCTTCACGGGTGCCAAGGTCATGCCCGTGTTTTCAGGGCTGTAAGGGAACTTTTTATCGGCTTTTTGCCAGACCGTCATCCACAGAGGTTGCTGCAGTTGGTGATCGGCTTTGCGAATTTCCACGTCCCCGTGGTAGCTCTTGAACTTCAGGCCTGACAGGGCTGCGGCCACCTTGACCGGATCGGTTGACTTGGCCTTGGCCATGGCTTCACCCAAAGCGCTGTAGATTGATATGACAGAACCGGTGTAGAAGTCGTCGTTGAACTTGGTCTTGAATTCGGCCATCCACTTGCCCATCTCGCCACCCATGTTGTAGTGGTTGTACGAGATCTGGAACACGCGACCTGCACCGCCTTGACCCAGCGCAGTGGGTGTGCCTGTCACGCCGGTGTAGTAGGTGTAGAACTTGCCGTTGTAGCCACCTTCATTG
>CAYRBW010000137.1:0-6456 GCA_964422575.1 uncultured Limnohabitans sp. | reverse complement strand
CTCGTAGGCTTTGCCGTCTGTGGGCTCGATCACGTCACAGATCAGAACCAGTGTGACTTCCTCGAAGAAGGGATCAATGATGGCGCTGCTTGGATCGGGGATCAGCAACATGTCGGAGGCTTCGATGCCTTTCCAGCCTGCAATGGAAGAGCCGTCAAACGCTTGACCGTCTTCGAATTTGCTTTCGTCGAACTGCGACACGGGCGCAGTGATGTGCTGCCATTTGCCACGGGTATCGGTGAAACGGAAGTCAACAAATTTGACTTCATTCTCTTTCACCATCTTCATCACGTCTGCGACGGTCTTGGCCATCAAATTCTCCTGAATGGAAAGGGGTTAAAAAGCTTACGCTCGGGTCTAGCAGTTTCTGTGCCAACTTGGCTCAAATCAGTGCACCTGAACACCCCAAGATTGTGCCCTGAGCCGACCCGATTAGCCACTTGAGACGGAGAAAAAAGAACACGAGGGGCTTCGTCAGAACCGTCCTTTCATCTCGACACAGGATTTTGGAGACCCGCCATCCTGTGCACCACCGGCAAAACCACCCATCAATGCACAATTATTGTGCTATTTTGCACCATTTTGGTGAAATAAAAATCAACGCACCAATTCAGGGCCATATTCCAAAGGGAACGCCAGCAGCCCCTTGCGCAAGTCTGCGTAGGCCAATGCCGCGCGAGTGGGCTCACCCTTAACCCCCAACTCGATGTGTCGTCCCCATTGCGGGTGGTCCACGCTGGGCAAGCTGAACACCTTGACACCGGGATGTGTGGCTTCGATGGCTTGCATCAAAGGCGTGAGGGTGGCCTCCATCGAACCCAACACAATGACCGACTTTTCCAGCCAGGCGTTTTGCTGAAAGTGGCTGGCGTAGTGCGCGTCCAGCTCGGCTTCGATCATGGGCCAGGCCATGACCGGGAAACCCGGCACAAAGTGCACCGTGCCGCCACCCGAGCCACGGCAGCGAAAACCCGGAATCTTGTTGTAGGGGTTGCGAATGATGTCGGCCCCTTCGGGGAACACCCCCATGTTGAGGCGGTGCACGTTGTCATCGCGCTCCGGCTCGTAAGGCACACCCTGCTCTTTGGCCGTGTCTTGCATGCGCTCCTGGATAAGCCGCTTAGCCTCGGGGTGCAGTGCCAAGGGCACGCCCAGCGCACGCCCTGCACATTGGCGGGTGTGGTCATCGGGGGTGGCACCAATGCCGCCACAGCTGAACGCGACGTCGCCCGATTCAAAGGCCCGCTTCAAAGTGGCGGTGATGCGTTCGGGCGAGTCGCCCACGTATTCGGCCCAGGTCAGGGTCAGGCCGCGTGCCGACATCAGTTCGATGACTTTAGACATGTGCTTGTCCTGGCGCTTACCGGACATGATTTCGTCACCAATGATGATCAGGCCAAATGTGGGGGTCATGCTCAAAGGACTTTCTGCAAAAGATCAAGTCACACGCCGAGGCTCGACATCGGTCACACCCTCGGGCGGGTCTTGGGGGTCCATGCCCAACTTGGCTGCGGCATGGGGTGAAGCAGGTACGGCAGGCAAAACACCATCCACTGCGGCATGCAAAGGTTCGGCGCGCAGGGCGTGTAAGGCCGCCAGTGCAAAGTGGGCAAACCACAGCGATGAAAAGGCAAACACCAGGGTGTAGATCCAAATGGCCATCGGCACCAAAAACACAAAGAAAGCGGCAAAAAAAGCACCTGAGGCCCACAACAAGCTCGGCACCGCACCCATCAAACCTGTGACCACGCCTATGCTCAATAAACTGATGCGATGTCGGGCCATCAAAGTGTGACGTTCATCTGCGCTGGCGAATTCGGCCAGCACATCAAAGGCCATGACGCGGTAAGTGAGCCAGCCCCAAATGAGCGCAGGCAGCAGCATGGCCAATGGGGGCACCAGCCACATGGGCAGCGTCAGCAGCAAGGCACCCAGCGCCAGCAACAAGGATAAAAAATTCCCCCACAGGCTCAGCGCCAGACTGCCGCCGTGCTTGCGCTGCAACCCTTCAAAACGCCGCTCGGCAACCAAGCGCGTGAGCGCCGGGGTCATCAAAAAAGACACGGCCAACAAAGAAGCCACCACCACCAGCGGTGTGACCGAAAAAATCACCATCAAGGGGGCCACCACGGTCTTGAGGTCCGGCAAGCCAATGCCCTCCAACCAACGCCAAACGACTGTGAGCCAGCTGGAAGCATCAAGCCAGGCACGCACCCAGGTGACGGCGATGTCCCAGTACAAATACCCCAGCAACCAAGACAGGACCACGATCAGGGCCAAGGGCAAAAAAGACAGCCCAATCACCCGGGGGTACAGGCAATACATGGCAGCGCGCCAAAAGGAATCGATCAGCAGTTTCATGGGCGAAAGCTTAACAGCTGCATTCGTTAAGCAAGCCGCGCTGCAGGCATGTCAGGCCCTGCCCGCCAGACGCAGCAAGCCCCTCCACTGCTGCGCCCAAAAACCTCGGCCGTAATCGCGCCCTTGCTCCACTTGATCACGCACGCCTGTGGGGTCGTAGCGCAACTGAAAGTCAGCGGTGCCAAACAACACGTCCCACCAAGGCAAGAGCACGCCGAAATTGCAGCCGCCCAATACCACTTGGCCTTGGCTCTGGCTTTCGTGGCCGATGCCAATGCTGTGGTGCCTGCGGTGAAAACGCGGGCTGACCCACAAGCGCTCGCCGAGGCGTCCGAACCAGATGCGCAGATTGGCGTGCTGGAAGTTCTCGCTCAATTGGCTGATCGCCACCAGCGCCACAAACTGCCCCGGCCCCACGCCAATGAGCACCGCCACAGTCGACAAAATCAGGCTGGTCATCACGTCGTCCAGCAAATGGTTGCGGTTGTCCGTCCACATGCTCATGTGCTGTTGCGCATGGTGCAGAGAGTGCAAAGCCCACCAGGTACTGGACTGGTGCTGTGCCCGGTGAACCCAGTAATGCACAAAGTCAAACACCACCAGGTACAGCACAAAGCTCAGCAGCGCGTGGTCGGTCACGCCGAGCCACAGGCCATCGAGGTGCAATGTGGGCCACCCCATGCTGCGCAGCACGCCCCAGCCTTGCTCGAAGGCGTAGTCGAGTGTGAAAAACATGCCCAGTTTGAACAGGCCTAAGCGGTGAACCAGGGTGTAGAGCACATCCACCCGCACAGCCTGTGCATCGGGTTGAGATTCTGCGGGCCACAGGCGCTGCAGTGGTCCGATCACCACCAGCATGACGGCGATTTGCAGCAAGCCCACCACCACCCAGCCTGTGCCTTCGTAGGCCTTTTCCAGCAAGTTGCCTTGCCCAGAGGCAAAAGCGATGGGCTGCACCACCGCTTCGTAAAGCGTTTGCTGAAACCAGGCAAAACTGTCGAGCAAAAAGTCCATGCGCTTATTGTCGTGAATCGGGCAAAGCCTCAAGTTGCAGGGCTTGCTGGTGAATCCAATCGCGGTAGGCAGGATGCTCACGCAAAGTGGCAAAGCACATGCCTTTGGCTTTGAGACCTTCGATCAGGGGCTCCAACACCACCGGTGCCCAAGGGTCTTGGCGTGACCAGATGCCCAGATGCGCCATCAGGATGTCACCGGCGCGAATGTTGCGAAGGGCTTTTTGCAGCAACTGCGCGTTGGGATAGGCATCGCTGGGCAACTCGTCACCCAAAAAGCCGGCATCGGCCCACCCCACATGGGCAAAGCCGCACTGCTTGGCCGCAGCCAGCAAACGCGCCGAGGTTTTGCCACCCGGTGCACGAAACAAGGGCAAGGGCGTCTGCCCCGTCACCTCTTGCAACCGCCGTGCTGCTTGGCGCAGGTTGTCGCAATAATTTTGAGCGGTCCACAGCAAATTTTTGCCAGCCTGCACACCGGCACTGGGGCGGATGCGGAAATGGCCTTCGCCCACACCGTTCACGTCAGCGCGCCAATAGGCATGGTCCCAGGTGTGAGAGGCAAACGCATGGCCTTCGGCAGCGCGGGCTTTCCACCATGGTGCCCAGTACTCGCCCAGGGTGCCATCGCCTTGTTGGGTTTTTTCGTGGGCTGCAAAAAAAGTGACCTTCACCTGCTGGCGCTGCAGCACTTGCGCAATCAGCGGTGCCACCCCCATGTGCCCGGTGTCAAACGTCAGGTAGACCGGTTGGGGACACATCGGCAGCGTGGTCTGTGCCCACACAGGCAACGCCATGACCCCAAGGGCCAGCACCCAAGATGGAAGGATGTCAGTTGCGGTCCGCATGGTCGAGTGTCCACACGCCGTGGGGCGACTTGCCCACGCTCACCTGGCGCACCACCTTGCGGCTGGCGATGTCGATGACGGTGAGCTTTTGGGCCCAACGAGAAGCGAGCAACAAGGTTTTGCCGTCTTTGCTCACATCCATGCAATCGGGGCCCGAAGGACCGGGAAAGACCGCCACCACCTGCATGCTGGTGTAGTCGATCTGGCTGACGGTGTTGGCCACACGGTTACTCACCAACACGTGCTTGCGGTCACCCAGCGCACGAAAAGCGTGTGCGCCTTTGCCTGTGGGCACGCTCTTGACCCAGCGAGGGATGCCACTGCTCACGTCGTAGACTTCGACGCCATCGCCGCCGGTTAAGCCCACCAACAGGGTTTTGTCATCGGGTGTGCCAAACACATCGGCGGGCATGGTGCCGGTGGGTACACGGCTTTTCAGGGTTTGGGTGACCAAGTCGATGGTGACCAGTTCATTGCTGTCTTGCATCGTGGCCCACACGGTGGTGCTTTTGCTGTCGATCCACAAGTGGCTGGGCGTTTTGCCGGTGGCAATGCGCTTGACCAAGGTGGGGGTTTGGCCATCCCAACGGTAAATATCAACATGGTTGAGGCGGTTGGCGGCCGTGACAAACCACTTCATGTCAGGCGAAAAGCGCAAGTGATAGGGGTCCAAAATCCCGGTGATCGTGCGTTGTACCTGTGCAGTGCGCGGGTCAATGAAGGTCAATGAATCGCTCAGAGCATTGGCCACGATGACCGATTTTTCATCGGGGGTCATGTACAGATGGTGCGGCTCTTTGCCGGTGGGGATGCGCATTTTTTCGGTCCATGTGGCTGGATCAATCACGCTGACTGTGCCACTCAGCGAATTGAGGACAAAAACGGGCGCAGGGGTCGTTGCATGCGCCGAAACACCGAAAAACTGAAGACCCCAAACGGCCACCGCCAAAAATCGAACTACAGGAAGCAAGGAAATCACAAAAACGCTTTCAAAATCACATTCAAGTGTAATCGGACCACCCACAGGAACCCAGATGCAAATCAAACCTCCTTCAAAAATAAACCTGCAAGGCGTGTCATTGGAGGTCTTGCAGATTCCCGCTGCCAGCGCCTGCTCCTTGCCCACACTGGTTTTTTTGCACGAAGGACTGGGCTGCGTGGCCATGTGGCGCGACTGGCCTGTGCAACTTTGCCAGCGGTTGGGGTGCGCTGGCTTGGTCTATTCACGCCGGGGTTACGGGCAATCGGAGCCCGTGCCCCATGTACGTGGCCCATCTGACGAGTCGGCTGGGCAACGCGTGGGCCGGCTGTTGCCCGATTACATGCACCACGAAGCGCTGGAGGTTTTGCCCGCCTTGCTCCAGGCGATGAACATCGAGCGACCTGTATTGCTGGGCCATTCGGACGGGGGCACCATCGCCCTGATCCACGCCAGCCGCTGCGAGGTAGCAGGCTGTGTGGTCATGGCCCCGCATGTGATGGTCGAAGACATTTCTGTGCAGGCGATCACCGCCGCAAGGCAGGCCTACAAAAACGGGCCCCTGCGCCAGCGTCTGACCCCCTACCACGCCGATGTGGACTGTGCCTTTTGGCAATGGAACGATGTGTGGCTGAGCGAAGCCTTTCGCTCATTCGACATCCGTGCGGAACTGACGGGCATTTCAGCGCCCTTGCTGGCCATTCAGGGCGAGACCGACCCTTACGGCACCATGACCCAGATCGACGACATCGCACGGGCTGTGCCGCATGCCCAACTGCTCAAACTGCCCGACTGCGGGCATTCACCCCACCGCGACCAGCCCGCGGCCATCGCAAAAGCGGTGCAAGCCTTCATGTCACCACTTGGATGACGCCACTCGCCATAGACTGTGGCGGACATGCATTCGTGAGCGAGGACTCACACCCGCAAATGGCGAGAATGCCCAACGTCAGGGCTTGAGCAGGGCCAAGTCTTCTTCGGTCAACCAGCGCCACTGACCTGGGGCCAGATCATTCAGCACCAAACCACCAATTTGTGAGCGGTGCAGCCCCTCTACCCGATTCCCCACCGCGGCCAACATGCGTTTGACCTGGTGGTACTTGCCTTCTGTCAGCGTCAGCTTCAGGTGCAACTCACCCACCGCCTCGCAGGCAGCAGCTTTGACCGGCTTGGGGTCGTCGTCCAGCACCACGCCGGACAAAAGCTTGTCCACCATGTCGGACGTGATCGGGTGTTTGGTGGTCACCTCGTACAC